>JAAYQD010000292.1 GCA_012519465.1 Candidatus Cloacimonadota bacterium | reverse complement strand
TCATCGCACGCAGGGAGAGACCGTAACCTCTTGGTAACATTGGCTTTAGCCGGTGGTTTTGCTGACTTTAGTCGGCTTTTATTAAACTATCCAGCGAGCAAAGCGAGCTACCTTCAAGCCCCCTATTCTCTGATCTCTAAATGCTGTAAGTCTATCTTTAACAACCGGTTAAAACCGGTGGAACGACCGGCTGAAGCCAGTGTTACCGCTTGCGCAGCGAGCCCTCCTGTTCCCTGATCCCTCGAACCTGATCCCTAAACATAGAAATGTTGTCTTAATAAAATAACCAATTGAAGTCTGTAAAATGCCAGCCTAATGCCCGGGTGTACAACCACTTACCGCTTTCCGCCTTGCCCTTGCCCATTAACCACCCTTGTACCACCCTTGTCTCACCCTTGTCGAGACAAAGGAGAGACAAGGGTGGTTAACAGGCAATAAGTATGTTTCAGTGCAGATTTTCAGCACAGAGGCCTTGCCCAAAAGCCGATAAATCTTGACAAAAATCCCCACTTTATTCCTGATGATGGGCATAGCAAATTTGAACTATAGGAGAGATTTATGATCCAAGAAAAACTGATTCCCTATCTTGTAGATTCGATCAAGAACTATTGGGATTTGCCTGCGTTTACAGATTACCCCGGCAAGGCATCCACCTATGCGGATGTGGGCAAGCGCATGATGTGGCTGCACCGCCTTTTTGAGGCAAGTAAATTGGGCAAAGGCGGCAAGGTGGCACTGGTTGGCAAAAACAGCGGCAATTGGGCATCCCTGTATTTTTCCACCATCACCTATGGCGGCAGCATCGTCCCCATTTTGATCAATTTCTCTCCTGAAGAGATGACCTATATCATCAATCATTCCGATGCTCAGATTCTCTTTATCTCGCGTGATAAATTCGACAGCATCGATCCCGAGCAGCTGCGCCGCGTGCAACACATCTTTTCCTTGGACGATTTTACCCTGCTGTATTCCCACAATGAAAGCCTTTTTAAAACTATCAAGCCGCTGCAGGAAACAGCGGACTTGCACAACCTACGCCCGGAAGAGATGAAGGTGAAGGATGTGTGTGACAACGAAGATACCGCCGCCATCATCTATACATCGGGTACCACCGGTTTTTCCAAGGGCGTGATGCTGCCCCATCGCAGCCTCTTGGCAAACCTGATCGTGGCGCGGGAGATGCTGCTCTTTAAGGAAGGCGCCAAGGTGTTGGCATTCCTGCCTTTGGCTCATGCCTATGCCTGCAGCTTTGACCTCCTCTATCCCTTCACCCGCGGCAATCACATCAATTTTATGGACAAACTGCCCGCCCCCAAGGTGCTCTTGGGAGCCATGCAGGATCTGAAACCCAACGTGGTCTTGGCGGTTCCGCTGTTGATAGAAAAGATTTTCAAACGCCAGATCCAGCCCACCATCGAAAAGCCGGCGATGAAGGTGATGCTCAAGATTCCCGGAGTGAAGAGCCTGATTGGCAAAAAGATACGGGATTCCCTGCTCACCGCTTTTGGAGGCTCGCTCACCGAACTGGTGGTGGGTGGAGCGCCGATGAACGCCGAGGTGGAGCTCTTTATGAAAAAGATACGCTTCCCCGTCACCATCGGTTATGGAATGACGGAGTGCGGACCCCTGATCTCCTATTGCAGGTGGTTTGAACACCGCTTTGAATCCAGCGGCAAACTGGTGAAATACATCAAATGCAAGATAGACAGCCCCGATCCCGTCAAGATCCCCGGCGAGGTGTTAATAGCTGGAGAGCAGGTCTTTACCGGTTATTACAAGAACGATGAAGCCACTGCGGATACCATCAAAAGGGGCTGGCTCTACACCGGAGATATCGGCACCTTGGACAAGGATAAATTCATCTATCTGAAAGGGCGCAGCAAAAACGTGATCTTGGGCCCCAGCGGCGAAAACATCTATCCGGAGCTGGTGGAACAAAAGCTGGACAACCTCCCCTACGTGATGGAAGCCCTTGTCTTGGAACGCGATAGAAGGTTGCATGCCCTCATTTATCCGGATCTGGAAGCTTTGGATAAAGAGCAAATTCCAGAATCCCGCATTCCGCAATTGATGGAAGAGAACCGCATGGAAGTAAACAAATCCTTGGCGGATTTCAGCCGCATCGCCAAGATTCAGATAGTGAACGAGCCCTTCCAAAAGACGCCCACACAAAAGATTAAGAGGTATCTGTACAGCTAAGTCTTTTTGGGCGCAATACATAAACCAAGGTGACGGATTCGCCTCCGCCATCTTGGCGCACGCAAACAATCCCTTTGACACAAAAGCCACCTTCAAACAAGTGGTTTTAGAAGCTAAATATTTGGAGTATTATATGAATATCAATATACAAGACCTACTTACGTTTTTGGACGAATCGCCCTCCGCATTTCAGGCATCCTTGGCAATCAAAGAGCGCCTGGAAGCTGCCGGATTTGGCGAACTGGACGAAACCAAAAGCTGGAAGCTCTCCCCCGGTGGAAAATACTTTATCCGCCGTGCAGATACAGCCATCATCGCCTTTGTGGTGGGCTCAATGCCCCTCACGGATGCTGGCTTTCAGATTTCCGCCTCCCATATCGACAGCCCTGCGCTGAAGCTGAAGCCCGAAACGGTGAAAACCGAAAAAGGCGTCACCCGCGTGGGCGTGGAGGTGTATGGCGGTCCCATCATCAGCACTTGGTTGGATCGCGAATTGGGCATAGCCGGCCGCGTGAGCATCCAAACCGCTGAGGGCATCAAATCCCTGCCCCTCAATATCAATTGCCCCATCGCCATCATCCCCAATGCCGCCATTCACATGAATCGTGAGATCAACAGCGGCTTTCAATATAACAAACAGACCCACCTGCAAGCCATCTTGGCAACGGGCAGCGATGCCGGCAATCCCCTCTTGGCGGCGGTTGCCACCCACCTGAATATGAGCGTGGAAAGCATCCGCGAGATGGAGCTTTACCTGTATGATCTGGCAAATGCCTCCCTGGCTGGCACCGATGATAGCCTCTTGATCAGCGGCAGATTGGACAATCTGGCAATGACCCACGCCATCCTGGCAGCCATCCTGGAGACCGACAACCCCCAGGGCACATCTGTAGCAGCCTTCTTTGATCACGAAGAGATTGGCAGCACCACCATGCAGGGTGCGGATTCCTCCCTCTTGGGCGAACTCCTGGAGCGCATCGGCATGGCGCTCAAGCTCTCCCGTGAGGAGCAAATCCGCGCACTGCGCAGCTCCTTTGCCATCTCTGCCGATATGGCTCACGCCTTCCATCCCGCCTATCCGGAAAAGTATGAACCTAACTATTCGCCGATGATGAATGGCGGACCTGTGATCAAGATCAATGGCAACTATCGCTATACCAGCACTTCCCAAAGCAGCCTGCGCTTTATAGATCTCTGTGAAAAGGCCGGCGTGCCTTACCAGAAGTTTATGGTGCGCAGCGATATGCCCTGCGGCAGCACCGTTGGCCCCACCATGTCTGCCACCCTGGGCATCGAGGCGGTGGATATCGGCAACCCCATGTGGGCAATGCACTCTGTGCGAGAAACTTGCGGCACCTGTGACCACAAGTATCTCATCAAAGTTTTAAAACAATATTATAGATAAATAAGAGGAGAAACAATGGCAGTATTCAAGCCTTTCAAAGCTATTCGTCCCCTTCCGGAGTATGCAGCGCAAATCGCTTCACCTCCCTACGACGTGATGGATTCCGACGAAGCCCGCACTTTAGCGGAAAAACAACCCCTTAGCTATATCCACGTGGAAAAAGCTGAAATTGATCTACCCCCTGAAACCGATCTTTACGATGACAGCGTGTATGCCAAAGCCAAGGAAAATTTGGATTCCTACACCACCCGCGGTCTCATGAAACAAGACGCAAAACCCATGTTTTATGTGTATCAGCAAACCATGCACGGCCGTCCCCAAGTGGGCTTGGTGGGTTTGGCTTCCATTGATGACTATATGGAAGACAGGATCAAAAAACACGAGCTCACCCGCGCCGATAAAGAGGCAGACCGCATTCGCCACGTTGATACCTGCAATGCCCATGCCTCCCCAGTTTTCTTTACCTACCGTCATCAGGATGTGATAGACAGCGTGGTGAACAAAGTGAGAGAAAAGACACCGGAGTATGACTTTGTGAGCGATGACGGCATTGGTCACACCCTGTGGCTGATGGATGATCCCGCAGATATCGCCACCATCGAAGAGGCGTTTGGCAAATTGCCCCATCTGTATGTGGCAGATGGACATCACCGCACCGCCAGCGCCGTGAGAGTGGGACTGATGCGCCGTGAGAAATACCCAGATTATACCGGCACGGAAGAATTCAACTATATCATGACGGTGATCTTCCCGGATAACCAGCTGAAGATATACGACTATAACCGGGTGGTGCAAGACCTGCATGGACACAGCAAGGATGAATTTATGGCATTGGTGGAAAAATCCTTTACCATCACCCCTGCCCCCGCAGGCGAGCCTTACCGTCCGCAACAACTGCACGAATTTGGCATGTATATCGATGGCAAGTGGTATATCCTGAACGCCCGCCCCGGCACCTGGAACGAAGGCAATGTGGTGGACAATCTGGATGTCTCCATCATGCAAAACAACCTCCTGCATCCCATCCTCGGCATTGGCGATCCCCGCAGGGATCAGCGCATCGATTTTGTGGGCGGCATCCGCGGCTTGAAAGAGCTGGAACGCCGTGTGGATAGCGGCAGAGACGTGGTGGCATTTTCCATGTATCCCACCTCTATGGATGAATTGATTGGCATTGCCGATGCCGGCGAAATCATGCCTCCCAAATCCACCTGGTTCGAGCCCAAGCTCCGTTCCGGGCTCTTTATCCATCCCCTCTACTAATGTTATATTTTCTGGAAAGCCTCGGCTGTGCCAAAAACTTGGTGGATAGCGAGGTCTTTGCCCAGATCCTGGAAAGCGCAGGCTATCAGCGTACAGACCAGATACTGGAAGCAGACCTGGTGCTGGTAAATACCTGCGCTTTTTTGGAGGATGCCTTGGCAGAGGCGGATGCCGTGCTCACCACCATCTCTGAATTCTTGGTGGGCGAAAAACCCCGCCAGCTGTGGGTGACAGGCTGCCTGATGAACAGGGTTTATGAGGAATTCAAAGGCCTGTTTTCCGAAGTGGATGCCTGGATTGGGCTCAAGGATTTTGAAGGCTTCCGCCAGCTGGTAGCCCAAACCGTGGCAGATATGCCCCCCGCCGCCTCTCAATCCTTTCATCCCCGCAGCAGGCTCACAGGAACAGGCTTTGCCTACCTCCGCATCAGCGATGGCTGCTCAAACAATTGCAGCTATTGCACCATCCCCTCCATTCGTGGAGCCCATGAGAGCGTTCCCATCGAAACCTTGGTGGAGGAAGCCCGCGCCTTGGCAAGAGACCCCCAGCGCAAGCTCAAGGAACTCATCCTGATAGCCCAGGATACCGCCCTGTATGGCGTGGATATCTATGGACGCCAGGCACTGCCCGAATTGATCGAGGCCCTGCACGACATCGAAGAAATCCAGTGGATCAGAGTGCTGTATATGCATCCTGATCACTTCAATCTGGAGTGGCTGCCGCTGTGGAAGCGTTTGCCCAAGCTGTTGCCTTACTTTGAAATACCTATTCAGCACAGTGTAGAGAGAATCCTGAAAGACATGGGTCGTAAAAAAGCGGGAGACCAGCTAAAGGAGATATTTGCCCAGATCAAACAAGAGCTGCCCGCTGCCATCCTGCGCACCACCCTCATCAGCGGCTTCCCCGGCGAGACAGACGAGGATTTTCAAGAGCTGTATGCCTTTGTGAATGAGGTGGGCTTTCACTTTCTGGGAGTGTTCGATTACTCCCCGGAAGAGGGCACGCCTGCATACCACATGCCGGATCATGTTCCGGATGAAATCGTGGTAAAACGCAGCTCCATCCTGCTCAATACCCACGCAGATCAGCGCACCGCCTTTCTGGAACGCTTTGTGGATCAAACCCTCCCCGTCCTCATCGAGGAATATGACGAGGAAAACGACGGCTATCTGGGGCGCACCTGGTTTTTTGCCCCGGATATCGATGGCATCGTGTTTGTGGATGCCCGGGATGTGGAGGAAGGCAGCATCGTAAACGCCCTCATCACCGATGCGGATGATATCAATTTGTACGCTGAGTATTTGGAAACCGAAGGAGAATCATGACCAAGATAGCCCTCACCGGAATCAAACCCACGGGCATCCCCCATCTGGGGAATTACCTGGGTGCCATCAAGCCTGCTTTGGAACTATCCCAAACCTGTCAGGCACGCTATTTTATTGCCGATTATCATGCGCTCAATTCTTGCAAAGACCCCGCAGCCATCCGGCAAATGACCCTGGAAGTGGCTGCCGCGTGGCTGGCTGCCGGCCTGGACCCCGAAAAGGTATTGATCTACAAACAATCCCTTGTACCCCAAACCTTCGAACTGCTCACCATGCTGTTGGCATTCACCCCCAAAGGCCTCATGAACCGCGCCCATGCCTACAAAGCCATGCTGCAAAGCAACGCCGACAGCGGCAAAGACCCCGATGATGGCGTGAATATGGGGCTGTTTACCTATCCCGTGTTGATGGCGGCGGATATCTTTATTTTTGATACAGACTACGTGCCCGTGGGCAAAGACCAGTTTCAGCATGTGGAAATGGCAGTGGATATAGCCCAAAGCTTCAATTACAACTATGGCAAAGAGTGTTTCCGCATCCCGGAACCCCTTGCCCAACCCTCCGCCCAAACCCTGCCCGGCTTGGATGGACGCAAAATGAGCAAAAGCTATGACAATACCATCCCCCTCTTTTTGCCGGAAAAACAACTGCGCAAGCTGATCATGCGCATCATCACCAATTCCCAGGGCATGGAAGAACCCAAAGACCCGGATAACTGCACCATCTTTAGCATTTATCAAAACTTTGCCAATCCCCAGCAGATAGCAGACCTGCGCCAACGCTACCTTGCCGGTGGCATGGGTTGGGGACACGCCAAGCAGGAACTCTTTGAGGATGAACAGCGCCTTAGCTCCCATGCGCGCCCGCTATGATGAATTGATGGCAAATCCAGATACAATCAACGCCATCCTGGAAGAGGGCTCTGCCCGTGCCCGGGAGCTTGCACAGCGTAAGATTACATTCTTAAGAGAAACCATTGGGATGGAGTAGGGCGCCAGACGGGGGCTGGCTTAGGTTCCAGGTTCCAGGTTTCAGGTTTCGCTAAAGCCATATCTATTTTGAATTTGTGAAATCTCAGTAAAGCGACCCACCTTACCCTGTTCACTGTTCTCTGGTCTCTGGTCTCTGGTCTCTGGCCTCTGGCCTCTGGTCTCTAAAAAACCAAGCCCCGAATTTCACTTCGGGGCTTGGTTTTATTTATGAGGCAAAGCTTAGGCTTATTTCATCAGTAGTATCTTGTGGGTGAATGTCTCGCCAGCATTGGTCATTCTCACATAGTAGATGCCGCTGGAGGTGCTTTTGCCATAGTTGTCTGTTCCATTCCAAAGCACGCTGTGCACGCCCTTATATTTCAGGTCGTTAAAGAGGTTCTTTACCAATTGTCCCTTCTGGTTGTAGATATCAATCTTCACCACGCCGGGGACGGGCACGCCGAATTTGATGGTGGTGCTGGGGTTGAAGGGGTTGGGGTAGCAGGCATTGATGCCGTGGATGATGGGGATATCAGGGGTGCTGTTGCCATCGTGTCTGAATTCCACCATGATGGGACCAAAGAAATTGCTGGTGGCATCGATGTCATAGCTTTCCAGCCAGTAATAGTAGGTTCCTTCATCAAAGACATCCGTATCATTAAATACATACACCTGCGTTTGGGATGTATTTGTTCCCTCTATAAAGGCATTCAGCATCATTGCCTCGGCAAAATCATCATCCAGATTGCGATAGATTCTAAATCCGGCAAGGTTGGTTTCAGATTGCGTCACCCACTGCAGGGTTACCTGGTTGAGGGGATTGATAAAGCCGGTAAAGGACGAGAGCTGTACAGGCGTGGTTTGTGTGGGTTCCATGACCACAACATAGGGATCCAGGCGGCCGTTGTTGCTTCTATTCACCACTCTGCCGGTGCTATCTGTGGCACGGATGGTATAGAGGAGGGTATGTCCCATGGGAGGTGTGGGGATGGTGGCACACCAAGTATTGCCAGAGGTGAGGGTAAGGGGAACGGTGATCCAGTCTGTATATTTGTTGGTGGAGGAATCCCAGTATTGATAGGAAATATAGGTGCTGTCGTTCACCACGGAGTGGGTGGAGGTGATATCCGAACAGATGGTCACGGTGGAATTTGCATAGGCGGTTTGGATGGGGATGTGATAGACAAAGATCATCTCCTCATCGTGGATGGTATTTACACGGCAGTGGAGGGCGTCGTCGCTAAGCCAGCTGTTGATATAATAGCCCTTCACCTCATAATCCGGCATGGCATTACGATATGCCTGGAAGGCTGCGTTATCTTGGGCATTTGCATTGTTATTGGCTTGGGGCACGTAGATCTTTTTGTTGTAAATAAAGGAGTTGATATAGGGTGCCAGGGCGCTTCCGCAATCCACGCGAAAGACGCGGTAGGGAGTGCCATAGCTGGATATTGTGGAAGCCCACTGGGCTGCGGCGGCTTCCAGGGAGGCATAGTTTGCATGATTAGAGGGCACGCGGCTAACCATCACTATATCCACGTCCAGTATTTTAGCCCAGGTATCCATATGGTCGATGGTGGAATCGGTGAGCGGATCCGCATATATCTGGTATTCGCTGATGCCCAGATAGTTGGCAAACATCTCATCAATTTCGGCCTGCACCGAGAGGGGGTTTTCCCGCTGTATCAGATCTGTGGACATGGCCTTGCCATAGCTATCGCTCATTACGTTTCCACCGGTGGCAACATAGTTCATGGGGAAGATGTCGTAGCCCAAATCGTTTGAGAGAATGGCATTTACACCGTTATCATTGTAGCGGGCGCGGTTGTATTCAAAATCGATAAACTTCATCTGGTTGTTGCCATCAAAGATGGTCAAGGGGCCGTAATCCCTTATCCAATATGAATCAAGAGCCGAGGTGATGTATGTCACGTTGCTCATATTGACGCCGGCATTGGTCAAGGCGTTGTTAACGGTGGTAGCGCTGCCACTGGGTCTGACCACATACAGCTTTCCTTCGTTGGACAAATCCACTAACATGGAATTGGGAACGCCAAAACCATTGTAATAAGAAACGATTGCCCCCATAGCCGGCTCCCACTCCGCCACAAAACGTGGGTCTTGGATGGGGTAGGTCTTGGTAATCTTGGATACGCTGACGTCATCAATCTGAATGGCAAGGGTTGCAGTTGTAGTAGTGCTATAGCCTTCAAAGATCACATATCGTGTTCCGGTGCTTCCGGCGGGGAAATCCAAGGTGTATTTGTACCAGCCAGCATCTCGCACTGTGGGCGATGATTGGGTATAACGGTTGATAGTTCCCAACTGGGTGGCTCCGGTGAGATTGGGCTGGCTGTTGATATATACTCTTAATTGCTCCGTTCCGGCGGTAGCGGTTCTATTCATTCTGAAAGATACGGAATAGTCGTCTGAGGGGACGGTTAAAGCAGGGGTAACCAACAGTGCTGTATTGGCATTACCGGCTGCAGTTCTGCGAAACTGGGATGCCCCTCCGATGAAAGAGGGGGTGGTGATATTGACCCTGGTCCAGGTAGTTTGGCTGCGCGTCCAACCAGTGGGGGGGAATGTGGTGGCAGTAAAGCCTTCATTTACAAGATAGTCTGTAAGCGGGGTTTTGGCGCTGGCGCTCACGCCCTGGGAATAGGCAAGAGCTTTGGAGCCATCATCCCCTATAGACCATACCTTGTAATTATATGTGGTATTGGGATACAAAGCAGTATGGTTGAAGCTGGTGCCACCGCCATTATAGATTACGGTGCCTCCGCCGGGGATATTGTCATTAACGGCATATTGGGTGCCATCAGCAGGGGTTCCCACGCTGCCGCCTGGGGAATATGCCACCATCACGTTGTCGTTATTGGGGTTTTTGGTCCAACTGAGATTGATTTGGGTCTCGTTGGCAGCAGTGGCAGTGAAGGAAGAAGGATCTGCAACTGCTAAATCCATATTAAACATGATTTGATTGATGATATTCGTTATGCCAGAGGCGGTGCCCGGGTTGCTGGGGTTTATGTTGGTGCCAGCATAACGATAGATCCCGGTATTGGTGGTACTTGTGAAAGCGTAGAAGTTTCTGGCACC
>JAAYQD010000291.1 GCA_012519465.1 Candidatus Cloacimonadota bacterium | reverse complement strand
GCCATCAACAGTCAATTGGAAATGAGCTTTTCCGGCATCCGCATCGTGAAGGCTTTTGTGAGCGAAGAAAAGTATAACCGCTTCTTTGAATCCGCACTTGCCAATCGCTTCAAAACGGAAATGAGCGTGGTGAAGCTGAATGCCGTGCTCAGCCTCATCTTTCAATATATAGATTACTTTGCCCAAATCGGAGTAATCCTCTTCGGTGGCTATATGGCTGTGAAAGGGGAAATTAGCGTGGGCACCTTCTTCCTTTTTTACATCTACCTCAGCATGATGATCTATCCGCTGTTGGATTTGCCCCAGCTCTTTATTTCCGGCAAACAGGCTTTCGTGAATATCGATCGCTTGGAGGAGATGCGCACCTATCCCAGCATGAGCGAGCACCATAATGGAACGGTGAAGGTGGAATCCTTTGGCGAACTGAGCTTTACAGACGTGAGCTGTGGCTATCCCGAAGCGGGTAAAACCGTGATCGAAGATTGCAGTTTCCGCCTGGGAATGGGCGAAAAGCTGCTCATCTTGGGCTCTACCGGAACGGGGAAAACCACCCTGGTCAATCTCATCTTGGGCCTTTTGGAAAAGAGCGGGGGCAGGATAGCCGTCAACGGGATAGATATCGAGGATCTGGATTTGACTTCCTTGCGGGAAATCGTGGCATACGTGCCGCAGGAGCCGGTTCTCTTTAGCGGAACCATCGATGAGAATATCCGCTTTGCCGTACAGGATGCTTCCCAAACCGAATATCAAATGGCGATCAAAAGCGCACAACTGGGTCCTGAACTGGCGTCATTCCCCTTGGGAGATCAGACGCGGGTGGGACAGCGTGGACTGGGTATCTCCGGTGGACAGAAACAGCGGGTGACGATTGCCCGGGCGCTCATCAAGCGTCCCCAGCTCTTGATCTTGGATGATATCACCGCTTCCCTGGATGCAGAAAATGAGGAGAAATTATGGCAGGATATCAATGGCAATTATCAGGGGATTGCCGCAATCGTGATCTCACACCGGCTCTCCACTTTGCACTATGTGGATAAGGTGTTATTTATTGATTCGCAAGGAGTTTGCCATCATGGTACCCATGACGAACTTGTGTTTTTGAACAAGGAATATCACGACTTTTTGCATGAACATCTGAAGTAGGGCGCAATTGGTTGAGTGCTCACTTCGTTCGCGGTTGAGATTCGCTTCGCTCAGGTTGAGCGTGCTGCGCACTGTTATGAAGCGGTTGAGGCCTATTTTGAATTCGTGAAATTCTTGTAATTCGTATAATTAGTGGGTAAAATGCGCACCTTGCCCTCATTATTCGGCATTCATTATTCTTTATTAATCGCGAGCGAGAGCGAGCACCTTAAAGAGTCTCGGCAGAGACGTTAGTTTAGGTCAAAAAGAGGCAATATATGTCACATAGAGTCTCGGAGAGACGGCATTTCACATACAAAGCAAGCTATTAAAAAGACTTCACCACGTATGGCTTAATTCAAGAAATACCAGCGCAGGCCAGCATGTAATGAAACGGGCACCGGCTGCACTCCAAAGATGTAGTTGTCTCCTATATTCAGAATGCTTACCTCCAGGTCAAATAGCTTGGAGATTTGCACCCCTATGCGGGCATTGGCAACCAGGGAGAACTCCAGCGCATCAGCTGGAACGGCAAGGTTGATATAGCTGGAGTGGAAGGTGTAGCCCAAGGCGGCAAAGATGGCGTTATTGTGTGCCAAATCACGCCTCAATTCCAATTCTCCAAACCCTCTGAGGGCAGGATTGTCACGCATCTGATCAATTTCCTGCATCCACAGCATATTATGCCTCAGGATGGTGGATAATACCTGCCAATCCTTTTCATAGATGGCTCCCATGCCGATCACGATGGGGCTGGCATCTGTCTCCACCAATTGCCCATTATCGAGGAAAGATATCTTATAAAGCTCGTTGCCCAAGCCGATGCCAAGCTGCAGGTTTGAGAGATTTAAGCCCAGTTCAAGGGATGCTTTGCGCCTCTGCCGGATATCTCTATAATCCAGCATATTGCCGGCGGTATAGATATCACTTACGCTCACGTGGGGCTGGTAGGTGGAGAGGTCTGTTTTGAGACCCATGCCCACACTAAAGATTCCGAATTGATAAGCCAAATCAGCATCCAGGATGGCTTCTTCCAAATCTGCCAGCTGCATGCCAGCATTGGCTTTGAAGCCTTGGTGCTGGTAGCCCAGTTTCAGCTCTGCCAGGCTCTTGTATTCACTTTGGTAAGAGATACGGGGCAGGGTAAAATCGTTTTCCCGCCAGGCTTGTATCCAATGTGCGGCCAGATCCCAATTGCCTATCTGTATATCCTTTCCAGCGCGCAACTGATATATTAGATTGCGGATATTCCCGGCAAAATCAGCGGAACGAAGCGTCTCACGCCTGCGGGCAAAATCAAGATCCAACCAGTTTGTGGCTACCTGAGTCCAGAGATATGCTCCCGTTCTTTCCACATCCGAGAGCGGAGAACGCCAATACACGGGATCGAGGCTGATGCTGCTGTGATTCTGGGCGATATCGGCATATTCCAGGTTCACTTTCAACCAGCCGAAAGGAAGGCTGAGGCTGTGGCGGGTATTGGTCTGAGCGGCGCTTTTTGCCAGCCACTGGGCATTAGCCAGATCCAAATCCAATCCATAATACATGCCCTTGATGCCAAAGATATCATTGCGTTTGAGCCTCACCAGCGCATAGCGATTGTCCAGCTCCCCCATACCAGCCGCCAGGGAGGTCAGGAGAACCGGATATGGATACTCGGAATCCTGCATGGATTGCAGCCAGAGACGCTGTTGAGAGGGCTCCAAAAGGCTTTGCGGCACCTCCATATTATGCAGGCGGAGAGCGCTGGCGCCCTTCATCAAGCCGCTGATATTGTTTGCCGTTTTATACGCCAAATCCTCAGCCGCCCAGGGGTCCAGATAGCCGCGGATAGGCTGTTGGGCAGAAGTCCGCCCTTTATCTGCCACAATCCAATCCTCAATCTCCGCCTTCAGCTTGTGCTCGTCCTGCTTTGCCATCACCTTTTCGCTTTGATAGACGGCAATCTCCACCTCATACATGCCGGGGGTGTAACCATCGGGCAGCAGGGAAAAGAGATCATGGGAAT
>JAAYQD010000290.1 GCA_012519465.1 Candidatus Cloacimonadota bacterium | reverse complement strand
AGATCTTGCCAATATAGGCTCTGTAAAGACGGAATCTGAGACGGTGGATACCTCCTTGGTATATACCAATGTGGGCAATGAAGTGAGCAAGCTGGCATCCTATAGAAAAGACTTGGCAGAGCTGGAAAAGATAAGGATTCCCTCAGATCAGGAACAGCGCCGTAAAAGAGAACTCAACCACGAGATAGAACAAACCCAACAGAGGATAGACATCTTAAAACAAGGTGATAATTACCTGGTGTTTGTAAGCGTGGAACCGATTGTTAAAGGTAATACTTACTTCGATATGGGGCGTACATTGATAGTTAATTATATTATCAACCTTGCCATCTGTTTCATAGTGGTAATCCTGATTTATTATGGCACGCGCCTCTTGGTATATCTCTTGGCTTTGATGGGCGTAAAAGGTATCAGCTTTGGCGGTGTGGGCTCTGGATACCAATATGGAAATTATAGCGGCTATTCCAACAGATACTATTCCAGCTATGGCCGCAGCCGTGGCAGACGCAAAATAAAACGAGTTTACAAAGATCAACCAACCACCCCCAGAGAAGATGAATAGATTCACCTTTTCTGCACGCATTTAAAGGAGGTATCTCATGCTTTTAGCATTGCCCGCAGCAGTTGCCCCGTGGCATATCTGGCTTATCATCGGCATTGTATGTGTGATTATCGAGATTTTTGATCCTGCCTTCTTTTTTCTGGCACTGGGTGTGGGAGCCCTTGCCACCTCTCTTTTAAGCTTACTGCCGTTCATCCGCTCCAGCATCGTGTGGCAAATCCTTATTTTTGCCATATTTAGCATCATTGCCTTTCTTTTGATGCGCAAACTGGGCAAAAAGCTGCTCTCCAAAAGCGGCGAAGAAACAAATGTATATGCCCTCAAAGGGCAAACTGCATTTGTAACAGAAGACATCCCCCTGGATGCCAAAGGTCGTGTGAAAATAGGCGGAGAAGAATGGACTGCAATCAGTGAAGACGGCAAACCCATTGGCAAGGATAGCCGCGTGGAAGTATTGGATATAGACGGGAATAAGGTAATTGTAAGAGAAATATCGTGAAGGTTTCAGGTGCCAGGTTTCAGGTTACAGTGGCTTGCTTTGCAAGCAGTTGAGAGGCGCCAAGGCGCCAGTTGAGTGCTCACGAGAGTTCGCGGTTGAGATTCGCTTCACTCAAGTTGAGCGTGCTTCGCACTGTTATGAAGCGGATGACTTTTTTTTGAACCACTAATTACCCTAATTAAGCGAAATTCACTAATTCAAAATTGACATGGCTTTAGCGCTGTCCCCTGACCCCTATTCCCTGACCCCTAAGCACGCACAGTGTGCGTCTTGCCCATTAGCCTCCCTTGTACCACCCTTGTCTCACCCTTGTCGAGGCAAAGGAGAGACAAGGGTGGTTAATGGGCAAGCGTTGACCCGTCAGTTGTTGTATGCCAGCACCTCCAACAGCGAACAAAGTGCGCGCTCAACAGGTGCATAGCACCACTCAACTGGCGCTTTGGCGCCTCTCAACTGCTTACGAAGCAAGCTCTCAACGGCGAGCAGAGCTCGCTACCCTCTCCGTATTCTTAAAACTAATCTTCGCCACCTCCGGCAGCTTATCCTCGCCAAATTTGGCCACAAATTCCCTTGCCGCCTTATCCACCCTAGAGGTGGCACCCAAGGGGAATGTGGTTTTATAGCGTTTGCCCATCTCCTCCATCACCTTCAGGAATTGGTAGCGGGCAAGGATGGATGCCGCCGCCACGGCTGGATCGCGTTCCGCTTTGGTGCGTTCCAATACCTTGAGGTTGGATTGTCTGGTCAGGATTGCTTCCCGGGCTTTTTGGCCCTTGCTAAATTGATCTATCAGGATGCCATCCACCTTCTTGCCCCCCTTCAGCAGATTAAACACAACAGAGGAGTGCTGCCACGCCAGGAGGTCGTTGAGGTTGCGCTTTTGCTGCCTCATATTCTGGGTGATCTCGTTGAAGCGCTGAGGTTTGAGGATGATGCCATCCATCTGACCGGGGAACTCCTGATAAAGGCGTTTGGAGATGGTGACAATCTGGCTATCTGATAGCTGTTTGCTATCACGCACACCAATCTTTTCCAATTGGGGCATCATTTCCCGCTCCATCAGAAAGGCACACACCACCAAGGGACCAAAATAATCCCCTTTGCCACATTCATCAGAGCCTATCCATTTATTCCAATTGTGGATAGGTGGCAAAGGCGGCAGCGGGGTGGCAGCGGATGTCAGATAGCCAAAACTGCCTTTGATATGCTCCAGGTCCGTTTTGATCCGGCTGTTTTTGGCAGCGCCGATCACCATCGATACACCCTTGCGCGTGGAATAATAGATATTGAGGCTGGCTTTTTCCGTATCCCTTTTCAGCCTCAGCTGGATGCCATAGTCTATAGGCTCCTGACTGAGGGTATCGATTCCCTTTTCAGCCAAGAGGGGCAAGGTGGCTGCCAAACGCTCCTGTATCTGTGGATGCAAGTATGAGGCTCCCTAAGCCAGTTTTCCCATCTTCCGGCGCAGGAGGTTGGCGTTTGTAACCACCGTCACGGAAGAGCTTGCCATGGCGATCTCGGCTATGATCGGGTGCAACACCCCCAAGATGGCAAGCGGGATGGCGATGAGGTTGTAAAAGAACGCCCAAAAGAGGTTTTGCCTGATCTTGCGGAAGGTTTCGATGGAGAGCGTGATAGCTTCGGGCAGGGCGCGCAGATCGTCGCGCACAATGGTGATATCAGAGGCTTCGATGGCAATATCCGTGCCCTGGCCCATGGCGATGCCGATATCGGCGGTTTTGAGCGCAGGAGCGTCGTTGATGCCATCACCCACCATTGCCACGCGTCCAAACTCTGCCTGCAGGTCTTTTACCATATTGGCTTTGTCTTCGGGCAAGGCTTCTGCCACAAAGCGTTTGATGCCCAGTTGACTGGCAATAGCCTGGGCTACCGGCTCCTTATCTCCGCTGATCATGATGGGTTCAATCTTCATGGTATACAGTTTATTCACTACCTCTGCGGCTTCATCCCGCAGTGTATCTGCGATGTAAAAGGCAGCCAGTATGTTGGATTCATCTGCCAAAAATACCTGGCTGGCATAGGAGGCGGCGTCTGAAATGGGCAGAGATGATGCTGGTAAGCCGGATTCCTTCATGAATTCCATGCTGCCGGCTCGGTAAAGCTTGCCTTCGATGAGTCCACTGATGCCCTTGCCGCTGTGAGATGTGAAATCTGTGATTGGCAGGGTGGAGAGCTGGCGCTGTTGCGAGGCTTGGATCAAGGCTTTTGCCAAGGGATGGCTGGAGCCTGCTTCCAGGGAGGCTACTATTGCCAGGGCGTGATCTTTATCTCCCGTTGCCAGATAATCCACCACCTCTGGTTTGCCGCGGGTGAGGGTGCCTGTTTTATCGAATATCACCGCCTTCACGTCTTTCATGGTTTGCAGGGCTTCGCCGTTGCGGATCAAGACTCCGCGTCTGGCACCAATGCCGCTGCCCACCATCAATGCCGTGGGCGTAGCCAAGCCCAAAGCGCAGGGACAGGCAATCACCAGGGTGGCTACCGCTGCCATTAATGCCGCTGCCAGGCCCGTGCTGGGTTCATTGAGCGGTAATACAGACAGAATTGCCTGGCTGATGGATTGTGCCACACTGGGAAACAGCATCCAAAAGCTGAAGGTGAGGATGGCTACCACGATGATGACGGGCACAAAGATAGCCGTCACCTTGTCTGCCAAAAGCTGGATGGGAACCTTGGAGTGTTGCGCTTCCTGCACCATGCGTATCACCTGTGCCAAAAAGGTATCGTTGCCCACCTTCTCTGCTTTGATTTTTATCATGCCATCCAGATTGAGGGTGGCGCCCAATACCGTATCCCCCACCTTTCTGCCCACGGGCATGGATTCTCCGGTCACCATCGCCTCATCCAGGTTGGCGGTTCCTTCCACAATCGTCCCATCTGTAGGGATCTTCATGCCGGCTTTTACCAAGAGGACATCGCCGGGTTGTACAAAGCGGATGGGGACTTCCTTTTCCTCGCCATCTTTTATCTTGATGGCAGTTTTGGCACCGAGGTCCATCAGTTTACGGATAGCCTCGGAGGCTTTGCCGCGCGCCTGGCTTTCCAGATATCTGCCCGTGAGGTGAAATGCCAAAATCATCGCCGCTATCCCGCTAAAGGCATGGGGATCAATATCTTTTACTACAAAAGAAAGAGGCCATACCAAGAGCGATGCCAGGGTGCCCATGGCAATGAGCACATCCATATTGGCAGCGCGGGACCAGATGGATACAGCCGCCGAGCGGTAAACATGACGCGCGGGGAAAACCATCGCCAAGATGGAGAGGATAAACACCGTCCAGCCATCAACAGAGGAGGAGATCACGTTCCCGTGGAAAAACATGTGTCTGACCATAAACACAGACACCACGATGGTGATAACCCACACCTGCCACATGCGGCTGCGGGCTTTGCGGGCTTCCAATACCAGCTGGTCTTCAGTCTTCTCCAATTCAGCACGAACGCTGAAGCCAAGCGAGGCTATGGTCTTGTCAAAAAGGTCTGGATCCACCAGGCTTTCATCAAATGTGACGCTTGCCTCTTCCAGCGCCAGATTCACGTGGGCTATCTTTACGCCCTGCAAGCCGGAGAGAGCTTTTTCCACATTGGCACTGCAGGATGCACAGTGCATCCCGTCTATGCCTATATTTACTGTCTTTTCCATTAAACTATCCTTGTGTAATGTTGCGCACGCTAAAGCCAAGCGAGGCTATGGTTTTATCAAAAAGCTGGGTATCCACCAGGCTTTCATCGAATGTGACTCTTGCCTCTTCCAATTCCAGATCCACCTGTACCAGTTTTACGCCCGGCAAACCGGAGAGCTCTCTTTCCACGTTGGCAGTGCAAGAATTGCAGCGCATCCCGTCTATACCTATGATAATTGTCTTTTCCATTTGTATAATCCTTGTTTTTTATTCATAATCTACAGATAAGATACTGCGGAGGTGGATATTTGGCAAGCATAACTATTGCCTGATAATAGCCGCTCTGGGGGCTAATGGCTATATATAAGAAGTCACTATATTAGAAATTATTATTTGCCATCTCTCACAAATCGTCTATTATATAATTATCTATACAGGATAGCAATACCAATAAATCCTGAATCTGAAGCGTTTGAACTGTTAAGATTGAACTGCGCTTTCTTTTCCTGTATGCCAAAAAAGAAGACAACAAAATATATATAAAGTTAATTCCCCAAGGAGGAAATAATGTCCCGATACCTGATCGTGGGCGGAGTGGCTGGCGGAGCATCTACTGCTGCGAGGCTGCGTCGTCTGGATGAAAACGCAGAGATCATCATGTTTGAGCGCGGAAGCTACATCTCTTATGCAAACTGTGGTCTTCCCTATCATATTGGTGGAGTGATCACCGATCGTGAATTGCTCTTTGTGCAAACCCCGGCAAGCTTTAAGGCACGCCTGAACGTGGATGTTCGCATCGATAGCGAAGTGATTGAAATCGACCGTAAGAAGAAAGAAGTGGTGGTAAAAAACCTGAAAACCGGTGAAGAATACCGTGAAGGTTATGACAAACTGGTACTTTCTCCGGGTGCAGAGCCCGTGCGTCCCGGCATTCCCGGCGTGGAAAGCAAAAAGATATTCACCCTGCGCAACGTCCCCGATATGGATAAGATCGAGGAATTTATCATCGAAAACGATGTGAAGCGAGCCGTGATCGTGGGAGCGGGATTCATCGGTTTGGAAATGGCAGAAAACCTCCATCACCGTGGCATCTTTGTAACCATCGTGGAGATGGCAGAACAGATGATGACGCCCTTGGATTATGAGATGGCGGCAGAGGTGCATCAGCATCTCAAGACCAAAAAGGTTCAATTCTTTCTCAAGGATGCCGTGAGAACCTTTGTAGAGCAAAAAGATGGCTTGCACGTGGGGCTGAGAAGCGGCAAATCTGTAGTGACAGACTTGGTAATCCTCTCCATAGGCGTGCGCCCGGATAGCGCTTTGGCAGAAAAGGCTGAGCTGGAAATGGGCATCAATAACGGTATCGTGGTAAACAAATATCTGCAAACCAGCGATCCTGATATCTATGCCGTTGGAGACGCAATCGTATTCCCCAGTCCCATCACCGGTGTGCCCAGCGTTACCTATCTGGCAGGACCCGCCAACAAACAAGGCAGGATTTGTGCCAATAACATCGTGCGAAACAATACCCAAGAATATAAAGGTGCCATCAACACCGCCATTGCCAAGGTGTTTGACCTCACCGTGGCAGCTACGGGAGCTTCCGAAAAGGTGTTGCGCAAAGAAAAGATCCCCTATATCTCTTCCATCATCCATGCCAGCTCCCATGCCGGATACTATCCAGACGCTCTGCCCATGACCATCAAGATCGTGTTTTCTCCCGAAGATGGCAGGCTGTTGGGAGCCCAGATAGTGGGCTTTGCCGGCGTGGATAAACGCGTCGATCTGATGGCAACCATCCTCAAGCATGGCGATACCATCTACGATCTGCAAGAGATCGAACATGCCTATGCACCTCCCTTCTCCTCTGCCAAAGACCCCGTGAATGTATCCGGGCTTGTAGCAGACAACATCCTGAACGGCATGGTGAAAATCATCCATTGGAACGAGCTGAAAGACCTGGATGCCACCAATACCGTCTTTTTGGATGTGAGAACCGAGGAAGAATTCTTGTTGGGCAGCATAGACCGCGCCATCAACATCCCCGTGGATGAACTAAGGGAACGCATGGGCGAGATTCCCCGCGGACAAAAGATAGTGATCAATTGCGCCAGTGGTCTGAGGTCATACTTTGCCTATCGCATCCTGATCCAAAACGGCTTTGAAGACGTGGTAAACCTCTCCGGAGGCTACATCACCTACAGCCATGCCACCCAAAAACAGAGCAATGAAGATATCTTTGCCGGAGACGTGATCGGCAAAGACAGCCACATCTATCAGGTGGATCCTGAAACCAAGGCACCTCCCTCTGGAAAACTGGTGGAAGTGGATGCCTCCGGCTTGCAATGCCCCGGTCCCATCATGCGCCTCAAAAACGAGATCGATAAGCTGGAATCCGGAGACGATCTGCGCATCACGGCATCCGATCCCGGATTTGCCAAAGACGCCCCTGCCTGGTGCCAAATGACCGGCAATACCCTTTTGGATATGCAAGCCAAGGGCACCAAGATCATCGCCACCGTGCGCAAAGGCGGAGCAGTGCCCGTGGGCGAAGTCAAAGGAACAGGTCTGAATAAAACCATCATCGTTTTCAGCGACGATCTGGATAGGGCGCTGGCATCATTTGTGATAGCCAATGGCGCTGCCAGTACCGGCAAGAAGGTGACGATGTTCTTTACCTTCTGGGGTTTGAACGTGATCAAACGCACTCAAAAGCCCAAAACAGATAAGGACACCATGGGCAAGATGTTTGGCATGATGATGCCCGGCTCCAGCAAAGGCCTGGGACTCTCCAAGATCAATTTTGGAGGCATCGGCCCCGCAATGATGCGCAAACGCATGAAAGAGAAAAATGTGGACTCCCTGGAAATGATGATCCTGCAAGCCAAAAAAGCAGGCGTGGAAATGATAGCCTGTCAGATGAGCATGGATATCATGGGAGTGGAAGCCAAAGAATTGATGGATGGAGTGAAAGTGGCTGGAGTGGCAGCTTACCTTGCGGAAGCCGAGCAATCCAACCTCAACCTCTTTATATAACAGCTCATTTTGAGAGACAAGTGAAACACAAGCCCGGGGCTGATGGCTCCGGGTTTTTTTTTGTGGTTGAGCGTTCGCTGCGCTCACTGTTGAGTGCTGCGCGGTTGAGAGGTGCTACGCACCAGTTGAGCGCTCACTAAAGTTCGCTGTTGGAAGGCGCTGATGCGCCTATTGGAGAACTCGCTATAAAACGGTGTACTTATAAATAAACCTGAAAATCAGGGATATATGTGGCAGAGATTAATGTGGCGGTTCCTCTTCCCCTTGCTCATCTTCCTGAAATGAGTAGCTGCCTCCACCATCTGTAATTGGGTCTTCATCAAAAGCTTCCTCCATCATTTCTTCCATTTCCTCTTCCACTTCCTCCACATCTTCCATACTGTCATCTATTTGATCTTTGCTGCATTTACATGCTGGGATGGTAAAAACAAGAGTGAAAATGATCAGTAATATGCAAATTCTTCTGATAAGCTTCATTTTGTTATCTCCTTTATAAATATGATTCTCACTATTTGTTTAATTTTAAATGCTGGCGTAAATCCCAGCTAGTTTTTCTGGGTATTGTTTCCATCTCCTCAAACTATCTCAAGTGAAAGTAGCATAACAATCAAACTTATTTTTGACGAATACAGAGCTTATAAGAGGCGTTTACTATCTTTTATATTTAGAGCCTTTACTTGCCAGCCAATTTAGAACTGATGT
>JAAYQD010000289.1 GCA_012519465.1 Candidatus Cloacimonadota bacterium | reverse complement strand
CGTTTGTTATTGAGGGTAAAGCGCAGGGGTTGATCCGGCGTGAAGCTGTAATAATCGCTGCTATTACCGTTGCGGGTCATCGTCAGTATTCCACTGTGGGCATTTACGTGAAGGTTAGGGAGCTGTTTGGCTGTCGCAGGTTTTGCCTTGGGTTTTGGAGGAGGCGTCCAGAATGCTCTGAAATAGAGACTGCGGTCATAGCATAAGATTTGAATCTCTTTGGTTCCCTCAGGAATGGGGATGCTTACGCTTTCATAGAGGTAATATCCTTCCAGTCTGTCTTTGAGGGTGAGAGCGTGGGTGGTTTGTTTTTTATCGATAATGCTGATAACTTGAGGCTTTTTGAGGGGCTCGATGGCAAAGCTGCGCAGTTCAATTTCGCTGATATCAGTCACGTTCAATTTCATGCTCTTTTCGGGCAGAGAGCGGTAGTAATAGAAGTTTCCATCATCATTTTTGAGCAGGCGGCTATTGCCGGGGTTATCAAATGCCAGGGCTTTGGGTTTGGCTTGCAAACCAGCCAGCACAGCCAGCATCAAAGCCATCACAATGATAATCTTTTTGTATTGCATTATGTATCTCCAGTGGTTTGGGTAATGGCGTGAAAGGGGTGAGTAGCTATTCATTTGGCTTACAATTCCTCATCCGGATCCACTATGTTTGCCATAAAACGGCGATCATGACGATCGAAAATAATCACTATAATAATGGCTGCCAAAAGGACTGCCAATGCTATCGTTGCTACTGTTACGTTGTGTTTGCGCTTGCTGAATGCGGGACCTTGACCGGGGATGGGAATCATCTCCTGGGTGGAAGCCACGTCATACTTTTTTGCCCAACGCTGGATGCGGCGGATATGCAGCACGGGCACATTTTGCCTTGCCATCACCATCATGATGCCTTCTTTTTCAAAAGGCTTTTCCGCCAGTTTTTTATTGATCCCCTCTGGAATCAATTTGGCGTTTGGCTCGGAACCAACGTTGGCAAGTCCACCGCCAATATTCACAAAGAGGCGGTAACGCTTGCCTTTGGGGATCAATTCACGATAGGCACCTTCGCGCAGGGATACGTTTTCCTCCAAGGTGGCACCCACCAACATGGGGGTGGAATTGCGCACCATGGCTTCGCTAAGGCGTTGGATTCCATTGTCAGACAGCCCAATGGCGAGGTCTTCTTTTCCACCAAAAGAGGCATAGGAAGTGCCAAAATCGATGAGTTTGTGCTTCTTGAGAATGGCTTCGATATCCAGCCAGGTAAAATCCTCACGGTTGGCACCATAAGAAGCAGAGGAAACAGCGGTGATGATGGAAGGCTGAAGCTCCATCGCACTGATGGCGGCATATAGCGCCAGATTAACGGCGGGGTTGGAGCCCGTGATGCCAACGGCGATGTGATCTCCTGCCTGCAACTTTTCCTTGGTAAATTCTTCGATAAAGATGGCAGCCAGATTTGGATTCAAAGCCGCCTGTTTGTCAGAAAGCAGGCCACGGTCTGTGGTGATGGCGGAAAGGCGGGTACCGATGAGGCCTGTGTGGAAGGGGTCATCTATGGCGTCAAATTCGTAACCGGATTCTTACAGCTCCACCTTGATGGTATCCATAAAGGCTTGCATCAAATGGGCTGCCTGCACCTTTTGTTCATAATGATCTGTCTTGATTTCCACATAGCTGTATTGTGCCCACACAAAGAGGGCTATGCCCAATGCAAAGAGCGCTATCAGAGACCAAATGGATTTGAGAGAGGGACGATACATGCTCACACTTCACCTCCAAAAACCACCATCAGGGTAAGGCGCACCAAAACGGCAGCCACACCCATCGTGGAAAGCGTTTTCCAAAAACCTTGGCGTTCAAACCAATTGGCAATCAGGCCAGGCACGATATAACCGATGGATTGCATTTGCAGGGTGTAAACGGTGACATTTTTGATCACCAAAAGACGTATCGCCCAGCCTAAGATGAAACCAATCAAGATGCTCAGCACCATCCGGCGTTTGCCAAAAAGGAGGGTAAAACTGCCGATAATGCGTATGATGCCCCAGGTGAGCAGGCTCACCAACAGGGTGCCCAATATCTGCATTGGTTTATCCAAATATAGCGCCACATAGCCGGGGACCACTATGCCACCGGCTGAGGCACCAAGTAGCTCGCTAAAAATGAGGCTAACGATTACGCCTATGCCTACAGCGGCTTGAACTACTGCATCAACCACTTGAGACTCCTTGTTTTTGAACTTTCTTTTCTGCTTGAACTCTGTGCCGGAAGTGTGCCACGATCTGGGCGCCATATTTGATTCTGCCAGCAATATTGCCTATGCCCAATACATGAGATTCCCGGTTTGTAAGTTCCCATACCTTTCTATAGACCGCTTCCGGCAAGGGCTCTCCCATGGGGATTAGCTTTTCCCGGGGAACACCCGCGCTCAGGGCATAAGCCTCCACCTTTTCTGGGATCTCACCGGTAAGGAGCAGGTAACTATAATCCAAATCCTTCACGGCATCCACCAATTGTTCGCTTCTGAACAAGCGGTCTGAACGGCTGTTCAGGATTACAATCTTTTCCACGTTGTTCAGCTGTCCTGTCACCATATCAATGATGCGGGCGGTGGATTTGGGATCATTGGCGGCAAACACATTATAAAAGTGTATTTTCTTATTCCTGTCATTGATCTCATACTTGCGTAAGGCACCGGGATCGGGATTGGCATTTTGCATGCCCTTCAGCGCCACATCGCGCGGTACGCCTGCCTCTGCACACACGGCAAGGGCCAGTTGCACGTTCTCTGCATGCTCGATATAGCGGAATTGTGCCAGCTCTTCCTGGGTGATATCATGAGGGCGAATCTGATGGATGCGGGTGTGTCTGCGCTTTGCCACTTTGTCCAAAATCACAAAGTGTTCATTCTCCGCAGTATAACACACCCCACGGCTGGGAATGGTGTTGGAAAGACTCATCGTAACGCTCTGCACGGTGCTGCCCATCAGATCAAGGTGATCAGGACGGCAGTTGGTGATCACGGAGATGGTGGATTTTACAAACTTCCGCTCTGTGATCCATTGAAATACGGGATTTACCGCCATACACTCGATGACGATGGCGTGGGGCTGATGCTCCAGCGCTTCCCGGAAGATATACTTTTGTTCGATGATGTTTGCACCCATCAGCCGGATGATGGCAGCTTCCCGGGCATCGGGCAAAACCACGCGGGGCAAAGTGCCCGTGATTTTGGCGATGGTCTTGATGTCACCGGCTCGCAAGCCAGCGGCAATCAGCCGGGTAACACTGGATTTTCCGCGGGTTCCATTGACGTGGATGCGGATGGGGATGCTTTTCACCTTGCGCAGATGGCGGCGATATTCCCAAATCCAATTGAGGATTAGGATTACCGTTGCCAAAATCAATATTGTCATCTATTCCTCTGGTGTTATTAAAATCTTTAGGCGGATACAAATCCACAATCTTAAATATTCTTGTTCTAAATCAATGCAATATCCATTCCATGTTCAAGACAATCGAGCCATATTGCCGGATCCTAAAAGAAGGATATCAGGGATTTGCGGATACGTTTGGTGAAAACCACCAAAAACAGGGTGAAACCTATCATCAACGTGGATAATGAATTAATGGTGGTGATGGTACCCCTGCGGATGGTTCCCTCCACATAGATGGGCAGGGTATCAAAGCCTCTGCCCGAGGTGAAAAAGGTGATAATAAAATCATCGATGGACAGGGTGAAAGACAAAAGAGCGGCGGCTATCACTCCCGGCATGATGAGGGGCAGCTTTACTTTGAAGAAGGTTGTGCGCGGTTTGGCGCCCAAATCCATTGCCGCCTCTATCAGGGAATAATCAAAATCTTCCAAGCGGGATTGGATTACAATCACGGCATAGGATACGCAGAAGGTGATATGGGCTATCAACACCGTTACCATGCCGGTATTCACGCGCAGAAAGTTAAATAGGAGGGCCAGCGAAACGCCCATCAGGATATCTGGGATCACCAGTGGGGCATAGAGCAAGCCCATAAAGCCCCTGCGTCCTTTCAGGCGTTTATTCTCCAAGCCCAAAGCCGTGATCAAGCCCAAAAGAGTGGATATCACAGTGCTGAGAACGGCAATCAGCATCGTATTCCAAAATGCCTCTTTGATGGCGGCGTTTTCCCACAATTGGGCATAGTATTTGAAGGTGAAGCCCTTCCAGGAGGTGATGATGCGGGCATCGTTGAAACTAAAGATAATGAGGATCAGGATGGGGATATACAAAAAGATCATCACAAAGGTGAAGACCGTGAGATTCATCCCCTTAAAAAAGCTGGATAGGCGTGGTAGTTTCATCCAAACCTCTTTGTCTTCTGCCTGTTTTGATACAGATAATACCCTGCCAAAAGGCAGACTGCCACCAGGATCAGGAGGGTAAAGCTAAGCGCAGATGCCATCGGCCAATTGCGGGGGATGTTCTTGATTTTGTAGGTAATCACCTGCCCCACATACAGCGAGCGCTGGTCTCCCACCAATTGCGGGATCAGATAAGCCCCCAAAGCCGGGATAAATACCAGCAGCACTCCCGCAAAGATGCCTCCCATGCTGAGCGGCAGGGTGATCTTGAAAAAGGCTTTCACCTCATTGGCTCCCAGATCCATAGCCGCATGCAACAGCGTAAAATCCAGCTTTTCCAACACGCTATACAGCGGCAGGATCATATATGGCAGATACACATACACCATCACCAGGATCACCGCCCAGTCTGTGCGCATGATCTCCAGCGGTTGCGAGATGAGCCCAAGGGAAATCAGAAAGTCGTTCAAGACCCCATTGTAAGACAGGAAGATACGCCAGGAGAAGATGCGGATGATGAGGTTGGTCCAAAAGGGGATGATGATGAATACCAGGAGGGTATTGCGCAGCTTTTCTTTGGCTCTGGCGATAAAATATGCCACAGGATAGCCCAAGAGGATGCAAAGCACAGTGGTGAGCAGTGCCATCCTAAACGAAACATAAAAAGGCCTGAAATAGGTGCCATCCACTATCTGTCGATATGCATCCAAGGAAAATTCGAACTTGATATCAAATATATCAGGGGTCAGAAATCCATAAATCAAGACTATGAAATAGGGCACCAAAAAGAAGATGGTGAGCCACAAAAGAGCCGGCGCTGCCAAGATATAATCTATCTTGTGATTGATGCTGTTTACAGGCTTGATTTCGCGCTTGTCTCTCATAGCTACTTTTCCTCTGCTATATTGCGGCTTTGCTCGCGCTTG
>JAAYQD010000288.1 GCA_012519465.1 Candidatus Cloacimonadota bacterium | reverse complement strand
GAATCTTATGAGTATGAGATCCCAATCAAGTGAAGACAATTTTCAACACGCACTAAGTCTGAAACACAGCTGTAGAAAGGTTCTTTGGATTGACGTAACAAAATTATGGGGGGATGCGTGTATTTTTGGATTATCTTGCTTTAAAATTTAATTAAGGGTTTGTTGTTCATTGTAACTAGCTGTCATGCAATGAAGTGGCAAATAGTTATATTTTTTAATGTGATAGTCAAATTCCACGACGAATTGAAACAAACTTAGACAGAACGGGCATAAATCCAGCGTATAAGTTTAAGAGCGATACCATCAGATCATCATAACCATCGCTATTGAAAACCAAAAGCCTGGCAATAAAGGAAATAGCCGATGCTATGCAGAACTATAATTATAACAGAATCCATGCGGCAATTAACTACCAAAAACCAAAGAAAATGTACGATGCTGCATAACAACAAGTGCCTGAAAAACACTAAAAATTCAGTTCACTTTTTTAGTACTTGACAGTGTGGTACAAGTTAGCCATCGAAACAGGCACACACAAAAATCTTTGCAGGATGGCATCAACATCTGAGAGGGGTCAAATGTTATATACTTTTTGTATCGGCATAGGGGTCAGTTTGATGGGCTTGTATGATGAATGGTATTGAAGGGTTTACGGTCGCGTTTCCCTATGTATTATAGAGGGCACCAATCTTTAGAGTTTTCTCGTATTGGCTACTCAAGCTCTATCTTTTGCGCCTCTTTGCACAGTGTGCCAAACACGGCGGCTCTGTGTCTTTCGTCCTGCACTCTTTCCGGATGCCACTGCAAGCCCAATACCATCTGCGGGGCATCCACCTCTATTGCCTCCACCACTCCATCCGGGGCAAAGGCCACCGCCTCGATGCCTCTTCCCAGCTTATTGGGGTCCAGCGCCTGATGATGGGTGGAATTTACCATGATTTGGCTATCTGCAAAGATCTTGGGCAGCCAGCGTCCGCCGGTTATCTTGATGGGATGATGGCTGTCTCCTGTGTGCATGGAGCCGTTGGAGATGTGTTGGATGATTTTGCCTCCCAAACCTATATTGATGAGCTGGCATCCGGCACAGATGCCCAGGATGGGCAGGCCTTTGTGGAAGGCTTGCAAAAAGAGCGTGATATCACCCTGCCAGCGTCTATCGTGCATTTGTTTGATCTCTGGATGAGGGCTTTCTCCCCAAAGATGGGGAGGGTAATCCAGGCCTCCGATGATGAGAAGCGCCTGCACCTTGCTGAGATAGTGCTCCACCAAAGCCTGATCTGCGGTGCAGGGAAGCGGCAGGGGCAGGCCTCCATTGGTGAATACGGCATCAATGTAGGTATTGCGGATGTGGAATTGCTCGTATTTATCCACCAGGGCATAGTTCATGCTGATGCCTATTACGGGACGGTCATTCTTCAAGGTCTTTCTCCTCTGGGGGCGGGGCTTTGGGATTATCCTGCTTTTCTGGATCATGCAGGGTAAAGAGCGGCTGGCAGATTTCCATGGGTTTGCCTTTCTGGGTGAGGATGGGATTGCCTGCATCTGATATCTGTAGCAACTGTGCCGGGATGGAGATGGTGCAGGAGCCATGCCCCTTCACAATGCCGATTACGTGTCCCCGTTCCATCTTGGGCTCTGGCAGCCATTCCACCTTCACCTTGTTAAAACGGAAGGTGATATTGCCTGCATCCGTGGGCACTATCAGCTCGTTTTCCACAATCTGCACCAAGGGGTGAGGAGAGCGCAGCTCCACGCTGTCCAAAAAGATGCGGCTGATATTGACCACTGAGAGCTCTTCGTTGCTGCGCACATACATCGTCCTGCCCTGCAAGGGAGATACAAATGTGTGCTGTGGCGGGATGGGGAGGCGGTGTTTGTAGCGGTGGGCAGCCCCGATAAAGATAAAAAGCCCGGCAGCGATGCCAGCCAGTGCAGCTGCCGGGTATTGCAAGATTTGGATGGTTCCAATCCCAAAAGCGGTGAATATCAAGAGCACGGGGATGATCTGCCACAGATACTGCCGCCTCTTGATCTTTTTCAGATAGGCGGGATCGGAAAGGATAAACTGGGGATAATCGTTCATGATTATATAACTATTTGAATCTGTGGTTTATTTGGCACGAGTCCAGATCTCTGTTCTGCCAATCAGCGATACACCTATGTATCCACGCAGCTTGAGGGAGTTTCCGCCCACCAGTTCGGCTTTGCATTTGTATGTGTTGCCAGATTGGGGGTCGTAGATTCTGCCGCCCTCATAGTTGTTTTTGTTCTTATAATCCAATCCGGTAAGGATGACGAGGTTCATGATGCCTCTATCGCGCAGTTTCTTATCTGGGTTTTTCTCATCCAGCTTTGGCTTGCCGTTGGCATCCTTGGGGTCTTTCAACCAGATGATTTTGCCGGCATAGCTGCCAGCGGCGGTTTTGTATATTTGCAGTTTGGTGATTTTGGTGGAGTTGTACCATTCACCGGTGATATCATCAGCCTTTTGCGCCAGCAGGGGCAGGCACAGGGCGATGAGGGCAAGGGCGATTAGTATGTGTTTCATAGCTTTCTCCTTGGTTCACTTAGATTCCACAGCGCTTGTAGATATAATCCACGTTGCGCAGGTAGCTGTTGAGGTCAAAGATATCTTTTATCTCTGCCTTGGGGATTGTAGCCGTGATGCGGGAGTCTTCCAACACCATGTCCAAGAGAGGCTTGCCGCTTTCCCAGCATGCCATTGCGTTTTCTTGAACCAGTGTGTAGGCTTCCTCGCGGCTGAGCCCGTGATTGGTAAGTTTGAGGAGTAGAGCTTGGGAAAAGACCAGGCCGTTTGTAATTTCGATATTTGCCAGCATGTGCTCTGGATAGAGGATGAGATTATCCATCATATTGATGCTGCGCTCAAGCATATAATGGATGAGAATGCATGAATCCGGCAGGATGATACGCTCCACGCTGGAGTGGGATATATCCCTCTCATGCCAGAGGGCGTTGTTTTCCATGGCGGCATGGGCATTGGCGCGCAGGATTCTGGCCAGGCCGCAAAGCTGTTCACTGGTGATGGGGTTGCGCTTGTGAGGCATGGCAGAGCTGCCTTTTTGCCCTTTGCCAAAGTTTTCCTCCGCCTCCAGCACCTCGGTGCGCTGCAGGTGGCGGATTTCCAGGGCAATCTTTTCCAACAGGGTGCCAATGAGGGCTATCACATGCAGGAATTGGGCGTGTCTATCGCGCTGGATAACCTGGGTGGAGACATTTACCGGCTCCAAATCCAGATAACGGCAAGCCAGCTCTTCCACCTTGGGATCCAGATGGGCATAATTGCCCACGGCTCCGGAAAACTGTCCCACGCTGATGCCTTTCACGGCGTCTTCCAGCCGGGCGATATCGCGGTTGGTCTCGTCATACCACAGGGCATACTTGAGCCCAAAGCTGGTGGGCTCCGCATGGATGCCGTGGGAGCGCCCCATACACAGGGTGTGTTTGTGTTCCCGCGCTTTGAGGCGCAGGGTTTCTGCCAGGCGGTGCATCTGGGTGAGGATCAGCTCTCCCGCCTGCTTCATCTGCAATGCCGTGGCGGTATCCAACACATCAGAGGAGGTCATTCCATAATGAATCCATCTGGAGGAGGGACCAACGTATTCTGCCACATTGGTGAGGAAGGCAATCACATCATGCCGGGTAACCGCCTCTATTTCCTCGATGCGTTCCACGTTAAAATCTGCTTTCTCGGCTATCGTGTGATAATCTGAGGAGGGGATAATGCCTAGCTCGTGCATGGCCCTGGCGGCTGCCAGTTCCACTTCCAGCCAGCATTCATAACGGTTTTGCAGCGTCCATACGCGCTCCATTTCGGGCAAAGAGTAGCGTGGTATCATCTTTAGGGTTCCTCCGGATCTGCCACTTCACGATAGGGGTTGGGCTCCAGGAATTGATTGAGAATATTGCCCGCCATTCTGGGCAGTGGGGTCACCTCGGCCTTG
>JAAYQD010000287.1 GCA_012519465.1 Candidatus Cloacimonadota bacterium | reverse complement strand
GCCATAATGGCCTTATACTCCCCATTCTCTTCATCGTCTACATTACCGATCAGTTCCATAACGTTGGGAAGATATGATATCGTGTAAAGATCGTGGGTGGAGGTCTCTTCCTTTCTTATCGCGGAAGGCTGGTTGGTGCTGCTGGTATCCGCCACCATCGGGAGCTTGTTCAGATCAAGGATGTTCTTCACCTTGCCCGTGGATTCGGTTCCCCGATATTTGTCATTTTCCCAATCTTTCACACTGAAGCGGTAAGGCATATAGCGCAGCGAATCTTCCTTCACCATGTCTTTCACCTCTTCTCCCAATGGGGCGCTTTTCTCTATCCCTTTCAAAAAACGAATATCGACAGAGTTGTCTTTGTTAACCGTAAATTCAGACTCTGTGAAGACACAGCCAGTTATAATAAACAAAGTAAGCGCCAAAAGTAATATGCGTTTCATATTTTCCCCTTTTTTTGGTTTTGTGTGTTGTGGATGTGGTGTATATTCAAGTACACCTTAATCAGGACGCCGTAAATAGGGATAGCCATCATTTATTTCATGAGTTAGGTCTGGTGTCCAGATCTGCCAATCCCAATCCAAATACGTATCTTCACTATGGGGATAAACCATTTCTTCTGTATTTCGCCCCTCTCCATCATCGCTATGTTCTTGCCCGGATCTATTTATATCCCAATAACAAGAGTTGATGCTGCCATCATCATTATCCCCTACCAATCCGCCAACATAATCGTCACCTGTGACAGATCCTGTGCTATAACAGTTGATGATGCTGCCTTCATCATTCCATCCCACCAAGCCGCCTACAAATTCGTCACCTGTGACAGACCCAGTGCTATAGGAGTTTTTGATGCTGCCAGTATTCACTCCCACCAAGCCGCCTACACCTTCGTTACCCGTGACAGATCCAGTGCTATAACAGCTGATTATGCTGCCATCATCATTATCCCCCACCAAGCCGCCGACATAATCGTCACCTGTGACAGATCCATTGCCATAGCAGCTGATGATGCTGCCAACATTCCCCCCTACCAAGCCACCGACATAATCGATACCTGTAACAGACCCAGTGCCATAACAGTTGGTGATGCTGCCAGTATTTCCCCCCACCAAACAGCCGACATAATCGTCACCTGTGACAGACCCTGTGCCATAGCAGTTGGTGATGCTGCCAGAATAATTCATCCCCACCAAGCCACCGGAACCTTCGCCACCTGTGACAGACCCTGTGCTATAGCAGTTGTAGATGCTGCCATAAATATTCACTCCCACCAAGCCGCCAATGTACCAATGACTTGTGATATTTATGTTTTTCACACCCAAATTCTTAATGGTTCCTTGCGCATATCCAAAAAGACCTTGGTAATCAGACTCGGGTCTATTGATATAAAGCCCGGTAACAACATGCTCATCACCGTCGTAAGTACCATAGAAACGTGTGGAAATGGATGTATCACTACCTATCGGCTCCCAACCTTCGCCTGTGTTATAAGGTGCCACATCCAAATCAATATCAGCGATTTGGATAAAATGCTTGTCACTATGTTCTTCATCCAAATAATTTCGCACATTATTCAGATGCTTTGCCGTCGCAATCTTCCAAGGGTCCTGCTCAGTGCCCGAACCTCCGGCAAATTGGGAAAATAAGGGGAAAGAGAGTGTTGAGAAGAGGATCAACGTAAGCCAAAATAAAACGTGTTTGTTCCTAAATTTAAAAATCCAAGTGAAGCGTACGTGTAGGGTTCCGCCGCTTGCCATGCTCTGTACCATAGTATTCTCCTGTTTTGTATCTTGGTTTGTGTGTAACACCTTGTTGCACCATGCAGGGCAAGTCCCTTTTATCCTGAAAGATAGAGCATTTCTCGGACTCTACGCACGGTGCTGTCAATATACCTAAAAAAGATATATTACTAAGGGTTGTATTTTCTCTTTTTTGTCAAGGGAAATGCGCAAGCGGGGCTTGCGCAGGTGTTAGTGTGGGCTCGCTTCGCGAGCTTAGAGGTTAGAGACCAGAGGCCAGAGGCCAGAGGGTACTCGCTGCGCTCGAGGCTCGCTATCGCTCGAAGGAAGGCGGGCTGCGCCCGATTTTTTGACCTGAACTGACGTCTCTCCGAGACTTTTTTAAGGAGCTTGCTGTGCGGGCGGGAGCACTGGCTTTAGCCGGTTGGCTCACCGGTTTCAACCGGTTGTTAATAAAGGAGTTACAATATTTAGGGATCAGGCTCCTGGGGTCAGGGAACAGGGCACTCGAAGGTAGCTCGCTTTACTCGCTGGATAATTTGATAAAAGCCGACTAAAGCCTGTGTTACCAAGAGGTTGTGAGCCTAAATTCGTGCCCATTCGTGTAATTCGTGGTTAAAAAAATGGATATGATAGGTGGACGGTTGGGATTTCCTGAAAACAAAAAAAGCGGACTCGCCCCGTATGGTTGGGGGCAAGTCCGCTTATATTTATGGTTTGTTAAAGGCTTTGTTTATTTCAAGAGCAACATCCTCTGTGGAGGCACATCACTGCCACGCAATTTCTGCAAATACACTCCCGAAGGCAGGCTGCTATCTGCATTCCAAACGAGGTCGTTATTGCCAGATTTTACACTGTCGAGGGTGATGCTATCCACCTTCTGTCCTTTCAGGTTATAGATATCGATAATGGCATGGGCGAGGGGTTTATCGCTGCTGAGGCGCAGGGTGGTGCTATGTTTGAAGGGATTGGGGTGGTTGGGATGGAGGCTCAGGCTCACTTGGGGAGCCAGCGCATCATCCGCAGACACCATATCGCTGGTGCGGTATTCGAAGGGGATGCTGTAATCGCCAAGTGCGGGGCTATTGATCACATAGCGGAATTTGCCGATACCGCTGGAATAAACCATCAGATTGAGGTGGAAAGCCTTGGCGGTATTGGGAGGGATCACGTGGGGCATGGCAAAGCCGCCGGGGAAGCAATTTCCCTCTTCGTCACAATAGTTAAAATACCAATCATCCGGGGCATCATCCACTTCGATGCGGGTATTAAATTCCGAACCCATGCCCAGGTTGAAAATCCAGAAAGGCTGGGAAAGATAGTTGGAGACAGCCGGATCCTCCACAATCTCTGTACTCCAATCCATTGCCGCTCTGATATGTGTTTCCGGCAGGGGCAGGCTGTGTGCCGTTTGCAGGATGGTGTTGTTTTCGGTTTGTATAAATGCCGCCGCCCACAGCTTGTCGTTATCAAAGTAATCCCGGATTTCAAATTGAGCAGTGAAGTTCAATTCGCCTGCATCGAGGCTGATCGTTTCGCTGAAAATCTGGCGTGTAACGTGGGTATCCTGGTCTGTCACATCATCTTCCACCAGATACACAAATAGTTGGGCATCATTGAGGACAAAGCCCGGCGTCACAATCTGGGCAGTGCCATGCATCAGACCGCTATTGGCATTAAAGCTGGTGACTTTCATTTTGAGGGGGGATGCGGCAAAGCGGTAGGGGGCGAGTGCCTCCATAATGGGGGCTCCGCTGGCGACATCGTCAATATTTCCTTCCAAGTAAGTCTTACCATTGAAGATCACCGTGGGGATGCCAAATACCTGGTAATGATCAAAACGATCCAGCACGTCCTGATTGGTGAGCATACCGCTCTCCGTGTAAAGACGGGCGGAGATAAACTCTCCAAAATGGGTTTGCGCATGCGCCGCATCCAAACCCAGAAAGACCTGCTGACAGCCAGTGCACCAATTGGCTCCAAAATCCTCTGCAATGGTAGTGAGAGGATAATATTCCGGCACGTCTGCCATCAGGTTCCAGGCGGCAAACAGCATGATAAAGATAACTATATATTTCATGGATTACTCCTTAAGCTAATGGTTAAAAACGGGTGGCGAGCTCTACCCTGAGCCCGGAAAACGGCGCCACATAACGGCACATTCCGTTGCGGCACACCTTTCCGCCAGCCTCGCGGCCGCCAAAGATGAGGATATCGCTCTCGTTGGAAAGAGCCAAACGCAGCTCTGCGCCTGCCCAATAGCGGCTGGTGAGTATGGAATCAAAATCTGTCCATTTGCTCTCTGCAGCCAGGGAAACGCTGTGGCCGCCCAGGGCTATATCAAGCTGCAATCTGGGTTCATAGTGGCTCTTTAGCTCATAGGCACTGCCTTCAGCATTCAGGTTTTCCTTATCCACCAGCTTGTATTGGGCAATCACGCCGATGGGTGTGCCAAAAGCGGGAAAGTCGAAGCTGAGAGCAGGGGTAATTTCCCTCTGCCAATAGTGGATTTCCTGATTTAGGTGATCCAGATCGCTGCCCTTCTTTTCCACATGGGACCAGGAGGCTTCGCCATCCAGATTGCCGATGGTGTATTGCACTGCCGCATAGGCATCATTCATGCGCTTGGATTTGTCTTTGTTCCACGCCTCGGCATAGTTCAAATCCAGGCTGGTATTGCCCAAGCCCAGGTTTGCCCAGCCCTGCCAGCCACGCTCGTCCAAAGCTGAGGCTTGGGTGTCGCTGAGGGTTTCCCCGTGGTAATTGGCAAGGGGAACATCCTGCTGGCGGAAACTAAACTGGTCATAATCCTTGATGGCTGTGCCCAACATCAGCGGACCGATACTGTAATCGGTAGTGACATAGAGGGCAGAGCCGGAGACGGATTCAAAAGCAGGGGAGGCGGGATAATCCAGATCGCGGGTGGCATATTCGGCATTGATATTCAGGTTTGCCAGATTGATGCCCAGCCTGCCGGAATAGATGTCTGTACGGCTGTAATCATTGAGTGGAGTGAGGTTGCGATAGCCAACACCGGCGATGCCAAGCTTCATAAACCAGAGGGGATATTCAAAATCCAAGCCATAAGCCAAATCCAGAGCATTGGCATTTTGGGGGCTGGCATTGGCGCCATAAATGGCTTTGAGGCGGAAAGCATCATCGTATTTGAAGTGGAATCCATCCAAACGGTGGTCGTGATCAAATTCCAAATCCTCATAACTGCGGAAGACGAGGCCGCTGCCGAAGGTTTCATACATCGTGCCACCACGCAGCATCCAGGCATCCTTTTCATAGGCCACAAACAGCTCTTTCCAGCCCACGCCGAGGTTTTGGGCATGCAGGTGATGCACCAGCTGGCTTTGGTCGTTTTGATATTTGGGCAGCTCTGCCACAAACTTCATGCCAAAAGCGAAATTGCGATAGCCCATTTGGAAGGAAAAGCTGTCTTTGAAATAGAACCCAAGCGAATCCTTGGCATCACGATAGATGAGCTGGGCTTCGTTGAGGCCATTGATGGTGAGATTTTGCTGGGCAAACAAGAGGCCTGCCAAGAGGAGCAGGAACAGCAATAAATATCGTTTCATACAGTTATTCCTGTTTCTCTCCCAGCTTCTTTTCTGGCTTTTGTCCGGGTTTCTCGCCAAGTCCTGAGTCGGGTTTCTCTCCCAACTCCAGGACAGGCTTTGCTTCCAATTGGGCGCCTGGCTTCTCTTCCAGCTGTGTATCCGGCTTCTCACCAAGCTTGAGCAGGGCTATGATCTGTGCCTCGTATTCCTCCATCACGCTGGGATCAAAACCTTTGTGGGAATACACAATCTCGCCCTTGCCATCCAGGATAAAGGTATGGGGAGGGATGCTCACGTTCAGCTTTTTTGCCAAAGTCATATCCGGATCAAAGAGGGTCACAAATTTGAAGTTGTTTTGCTTCAGATAGTTTTTGGCGCGCTGCTGGTCTTTGGGTTTGTCGATGGAGATCATCACCACGGTGATATCCTCGTAACGCTCTGCCAGATCGCTCAATAGCGGCATGGATTGCTTGCAGGGTTTGCAATAATCCGCCCAGAAATCGACGATGAGAGGATTGCCGTCCAAAAGCTCGGAAAGGGTCACGTTCTTGCCGGTGGCATCCTGCAGCCTAAAATCCGGCATGGCATCTGCCCATACAATCGCACTTGCCAGTATCAAGAGGGTTATCAAAAGTATGTTTTTCATTTTTGTCTCCTAAAAATTAGTAATGTTCAGCGGCACTTCAATGCCACCGTAAATGAAGGCGTCGTTGTTGAACGTGCCAGGTTTGTGCTGCACAAAGATCACCAAGGCTGTGTCATCCGGCAATTGGGCGTCAACGCTATCTACGCTGAAGGATACAGCCCCATTCAAATTGTTGACATCCAGAGGGATGCATCTTTTGCCGCGCACCACGTTATGCAGGTTTACCTGTTGGGTGTTTGTGTAGCTGGAGGTTTTTTCTATCAAAACGGCATTGAGATACAGATCCTGCAAGGGGGTTCCTTCCACCAGGAATTCCAGTTCCACGCTGCCGGAGATGGTTTGTCCATCTTGGGTATAGAGCAGGTTTTTGTATTCAATGGGTTTGTTCATATCGAGGTAAGTGTGAACCCAGTGGTCAAAGGCGTCCAAACTCTCTTGGGAAGAGCCGTTAATGCGGTTGATGCCCTGTACCATGGCTGCGGGAACACCGGACGCTCCGTAATAGGCAAATGTGGGATCACCAGTCACAGCCAGAGGCGGGGTGGTGTGGTGTTCCAGATAGATCAATTGGCCGGCGTGTTGCTGTTGCAATTGGTGTAGTTTGGCTTCCACGGGCGGGCAGTTTGGGCATCCCAAAAAGGTGAAGTATTCAATCACCACGGTCATCTTGGGATCGGGAACGCTACATTGGGCGCCATTTCCTTTCAGCAGCCAGCGGTCGTTTTCCTTGATCAAAGTATCGCCGATGAAGGTGCTATCTGCCAAAACGCCACGCTCGGCGCTGCTCAATTTGAGCTGCCAATTAACGTTGGCGTGGGTTGGGGAAGTCTGCTGGGAAGCCAACATCTTCACCTCCACCAGAGGGTTGGGGTCTTGGCTAAAGATGCCTTCCAGCCAAGTGTGGCGGTCGGTTTTGCTCTGCCCATTGTGCATAAAGTCATCGCTGAAATAGCTCATCGCTTCATCCACATCACCCATCACCAAAGCTTCCTCGAGGGGAGCGAAGATTATGGGGGTGAAATCCAGCTTATCCGGTGGTTTGAAGCTGTGATCAAAGCGGTCGCAGCCGCTGAGAGCAATTAGAGCCAACAGGATAAAGACAAGGTGTCTAAATTTCATTCGGTCTCCTTGGGGATCTGCGCCAGGGCGTCGCGCACACGTTTGGCGCTGATGAGTTCGGGAAAGAGGATGGGCTCTTTGCCGGGGATGTAAAGGGCGTTGAAGGGCACTCCAGCGCGCTCGTGAGCCTGTATCCATTTGAGGAGGGTCTCGTCTCTACGGGTGAAATCTCCGCGCAGGAGGGTGACGCCGTGGGCGGCAAATTCTTTCATAATGTCATCGGTAAAGAGGACGGTCTTTTCGTTTGTCATACAGTTTTTGCACCAGTCCGCACCGATATCCAAAAATACCGGCTTCCCCTCATCCATCAGCTTTTGATGAAGCTCCGGCGTGAAGACAAACCAGCCTTCCGGTGCTTGGGGAGCGGGAATCATCCCATCTGCATTGGCAACCATCTGCGTTTCTGCCTGCAGATATTCATCCTTGATGGGCAAGAGGTAGATGGCGGAGGCTACTATTACCGCCAAGGCAATGATGCTGAAGAGCCACTGGGTGATGCGGCTGTTTTCCGCCCGTACAAAGCGTCCGTACATCCACAGGGCAAAGCCGAGCAGTACCAGGAAGAAGATCACATTCATCAGATATATGCCGCTGGTGAGGGCGAGGGTGGTCTTGAGCATGGTGTAAACCAGATAGAGCAGCACAAAACCCATCACTTCCTTGAAGATATTCATCCACTCGCCGGGCTTGGGGATTAGCTTCATGGCTGCGGGAATCAGGCCTATCAGGATGAAGGGCAGGGCAAATCCCAAACCGATGATGAGGAAAAACAACAGCAATAGTGGGGAAGGCAAGCGGAATGCAAAGGGCAATGCCGCACCCAGGAAGGGCCCTGTGCAGGAGATCGCCATCAAAAAGGCAAAGATGCCGCCAAAGAAGGAGCCGCTGTAGCCGCTGCGGGAAGTGGCGCGGGAAGCGGTATTCATCCCCGGTGCCGTGAGCACAAACACATCCAACAGCGAGAGGGCAAAGCCAAACACTATGCTCAAAAGGATCACGCTAAACATGGGGTTTTGGTTTTGAAAGCCCCAGCCTTGCTGTTCTCCGGCGCTGCGCAAGCCGATGAAGATAACTGCCAATACTCCAAAGGATAACATCACGCCCAAGGCATAAATCAGGGTGTGTAACAACACCTTGGCGCGGTCTTTTTGGGCTTGATTTACAATAGCCATAATGCGGATGGGCAAAATGGGCAGTACGCAGGGGGTGATATTGAGGATCAGCCCTCCCAAAAGGGCAAAGAGCATAAACTTGAGGATGTCAGAGGTGCCGATATCGCCTTTGGAGGTGTCCGTTTCGGCTGCGGCAGGGGTCTCTTCT
>JAAYQD010000286.1 GCA_012519465.1 Candidatus Cloacimonadota bacterium | reverse complement strand
TAATCGAATACCTGCAAAAAGAGCGGGTGCAGCTGATTATCCCCCATCCCCTGGCGTTCACGTTGCTGCTGGCTTTTGGCATCCTGAGCGCCACCAAAATCCAAGTTCCAATGGGCTATACCTATTTTATCAGCACAGTGTTGGTTCCCATCTTTTTGCTTACAGTGTTTCGCAATATTAACCTCACTCGCCATAGCCTGCGCCTGTGGATGCAGGTGATCAGCTATATCGCTGCATTTGTAGGGCTCTATGGCGTTGTAATCGCCCTGCTCAATCCCTTTGAACGCCTCGGTTCATTTTGGGTGACGGCCATGACTATCAACGGCTTTTATACGGTAGCTTTCTTTTTTGCCATCACCATGGCGCTATATCACAAGAGCCGGCTCAAAAAGCTGGTGAATGCCGCATGTGCGCTGCTTATCCTCTTGGGCATGCTCTACACCTATACCCGCATGGCGATCTTGGCGGTGGCTTTTGGGATTTTCCTGTTGATGCTGCGCCTGAAGGTGATGCGTTATCTGGGATTGGCAATGATGCTCTTGATGCCACTCTTGATCCCCTCTTCGATGAGCAGCCGCATCCAGCTGGGCTTTACTTATGACGTCTCTTTGGTAATACGGGCTTTGGCGTGGTATTTGGCGATTACCCAAATCATCAAATTCCCGCTCACTGGCATGGGCTTCAGCGTGTGGTCCACCTGGTATGCAAAAGTAATCCCCCTGCCCATGCTATATGCCCAACACACCCATAATCTCTTTCTGAACCTGATGATAGATATGGGGATAATCGGCACAGGGGCATTTTTGTATCTGATCTTCATCCCGATGCACCGCTATTATCGGCGCTTTATCAAGGGCAGCCAGGATATCCTCAGCTTTGGCTTTTGGGTGTCGATGATGGCGCTGCTCTTTGCCTGCATCACAGATATCTTTATCCAACAATATTCCATCAGCATCCTCTTTTGGGTGTCGCTGGGGCTGATGGTTTCCCTGAATTCATCCCCGCAAAACGAGCCTCTGCGTAAGCAATTATAAATCCTCACCCAAAACTGCAAAATTAGGGCGAATTTGGACAGGGCTTGGGCATTAGGAGAGCAGACAGATATCTACCATATTCATAATATGGAAGTTATAATTAAGCGGCTCAAATATCTATGGAGTGCGATTGAGAACAATCACATTTATTCACCATCAATGATATAGCCCATACCCTCATACCCCTTTATTCGCTTTCTGTACATGTTCACAAGCATTGGCTCGGTCCAAATAACCGTGATTGGATTAGTAGTCTTAAATATGATGTATCCGGGGACATAAACACCCGCAATTGCTGCTGTGCTCAATAAAATGGGCATGACACTTACGTATATTATTTGTTTCATCTTATCTTAAATACAAGATTTTACTGCTTGACTTGTATTTGCCTTTTTCAAGTACAACAAAATAGACACCGCCACAAACCTGGTTTCCGTCATCATCTTTCGCATCCCATTGGAAAGCGTGATCGCCCGCAGTCTTGGCAGAAATATTGTGAGTTCTGACCCTTTGCCCCTTGATGTTATAGATACCGAGCTTGCATTGTCCCGGTTCAGGTATTTTAGCTGTGATTGTGCTTTTATCTGAAAAGGGATTGGGATAGCTGTAGACTGCAAACTGGGCTTGCGGTATTGAATGATCAGAATTGGATACTCCGTCTGAAAGAGTATAAACAATTTTGGGTGAGTATGGATAATGAGGATAACTACAGGATGTATATATTATGAAGTCATCTCTGTTAT
>JAAYQD010000285.1 GCA_012519465.1 Candidatus Cloacimonadota bacterium | reverse complement strand
CCGGCGGGGATGAATCTATCCCCCGGTTCACGCATCCGTATCTGCAGCGGCCACTGGATATTCTCGCTATCCAAGACCACCCGGTTGGGGTCATACATGGTAACCCGCGGCAAAATCCTGATATGCTTGAAAATGAATCTGTAATTGCCATACACCACGCGGGAACGGTCTTCCTCCACGCTCACGGGCTCCCAATCACAAGGCGGCTGGTTTCCATCCTGAAAGCTGAGGATGTTATATTCACGCAGGGCAATCACGTTGTTTTGCAGGTCCAGGCTGGCGCTGCCATCGCCTTCCATCAGTTGCAACACGCCATCAAAGCTATGATAAAAGAAATCCTGAAAGGCTCCGCTCACGCTCTGGTATGCCTGCTTGAATAGATAGTAAAGCTCGATGCGGGAAAGCTTTTGCAGGGCTGGTATCTCAAAGCTCACGCTGTCTGTCTCCGTCTTGTTGGCAAGCTTTTTATACAAAGCCTGTGCCTGCAACACGAAGTATTCATCCGCATCAGCCAGGATGCCGCTCTGACGCTGCAATTTATGCACCAGGTCTGCACTATAATTCTGTTGCAGATAGGGTATCAGCTCCAGTCTGATGAGGTTGCGGCGAAAACCGGTATCCATATTGGTGGCATCTTCATTCCATTGGACACCCTCATCTTTGAGCATCTCCCGCAATTCCTCCCTGCCAAAATCCAGGAGCGGATGCAACACCTTGCCCTGATCGGCTTTGATACCAGCCAGGCCGCCGATGCCACAGCCGCGCAACATGTTCATCAACACGGTTTCAGCCTGGTCATCACGCTGGTGACCCAGGAGGATATAATCAAAACGATACATCTTCAGAAGCTGGAACAATGCACCAAAGCGCTCGTTGCGGGCGCGGTTTTCCAAGTCTGCACCCGGCTTTATCTTCACCTTGCGCACGATTACGGGAACGTTTAAGCGCAGACACAAATCCCTCACCAGCTCTTCATCGGCATCGCTGGCTGCTCCACGCAATCCGTGATTTACATGGCAGCAGAGCAGGGTGATGGGAAAGTGGGATCGCAAACGCGCCAGCAAGCACAAAAGCGCCACAGAATCCGATCCACCGGACACAGCCAAAAGCAGCTTGTCACCAATGGCAAATAAACCACTGTCCATGATATGCTTATGTAGCTTTTCCAAGCATCTTTCCAAGGCAGACATCTATGCTCCAACTCTTTATATTTTCAGAAAAGTAAGTTTTTTAGAGAGGCTGGGATTGTCAAGTGAAAAGGTGAAAGTGAGCTGTGAAAAGGAAGCAAACCCCGCAAAATTTATTTTCATGGACAAGCACCTGCTGCATATAAAGCTGTGATCCATGTCTCAAAAAGGTCATTGTCGCGAACTTTACAGCTCCTCCCAATCTCCCTGGCACAAATAATGGACATAAACACAACTTTTATAAGTTAGACATACAATTGTAACCGCACCAGTTCTCTTTCTTGGGGAATGCCCAAAAATTGGATTTTCTTTGTGTTCACCGCTTAGATGAGATCGACGGAAATTATCAGCGGGACACCATCCCTCTATAATACATAGGGAAACGCGAGGTGTTATTGAGAATACTATTCAGTGAGAAAGGTACAAGCGGATGACCTGTATGCCGATGCAAAATAGTGGTTATTATTGACTTCAGGTATATATTGCTGCGGATTGCAAATGGGTGGCATCAAGGCCACAGTGACCTGGAACCTGATACCTGGAACCTGATACTTAAATGCCGTAAACCTTTCTTTAACAACCTGTTAAAACCGGTGAAACCACCGGATAAATCCAGTGTTACCGCTCGCGCAGCAATATCCCTGGCCTCTGGCCTCTGGCCTCTAACCTCTGCGAGCGTGTTGGCATTCCCCTCCCCATTTTTTAAATCAGCCTTATTTTCATTGACAAGCACAGCCACCATACAAACCTGTGTTTCATGACTCAAAAAGCTACTCTACTGATTGTTTTTATCCTGCTATTTTGGCTGTTGGCAGGGCAATCCTTTGCCCAGGTGATATCCCAGCCAACGCGGGCAATGCTGTATTCTGCGGCATTTCCAGGGGGCGGTCAGCTCTATAACCGTCAGTGGATAAAAGCCGGTGTGGTGATGGGAGTGCAAGGCTGGCTGATCGGCAGCGCCATTCATAATAACCATCAGAAATCACGCTATCACAATCTTTATGTATCCGACGAATCCCCCTGGCACAAAACAATGGAAGAGGAATATCGCAAGAGGCTGAATAACGACATCTGGTGGATCGGCATCACCGCCGCCCTATCCATGGTGGATGCCTTTGTGGATGCACATCTGGCGGATTTTGAGACCCAGCAAAAAGACCTCCAATTGCGTTTCACCTCCAGCGGCGTCAAACTGCAATATCGCTATTAGAGAGGCACGGATGCCCAAATCCGTTTCGCTGATACTGATTCTATTGTTGGCATTCAGCTTTGCCGCCGCGAAGACAGTCACCAAGTCTCAATTTGAAGATCAGATCTTCCAGCTCACCAATCAGGAACGTGCCAAACACGGGTTGCAAGCCCTTATAAAAGAAGATGGTTTGACGGATTTGGCAAGACGCCACGGCGAAGATATGGCGCGCTACAATTACTTTCAGCATGAAGATAGGGAAGGCATGTCGGTGGGGGGAAGGCAAAAGAAGTATTACAAAGAATTGATGGTGATAACGATCGGCGAAAACCTGGCTTTTTTTGAGAATAGCGATCGCGTATTCAGCGCTGCCAAAATAGTGAGGGGTTGGATGAATTCCCCCGGCCACAGAGCCAATATCCTGAGTAGAGAATACACTCATCTGGGGCTGGCGGTTGCCCTGACAGGGGACATGCTTTATGCCGTGCAAAACTTCTGCTGCCCGGTGGTAAAGCTGCGCAGCAAACTGCCCTCATATTTTAAGCAAAACTATTCCTACGAGCTGGTGTTTGAATACCTCAATCGGCAAAAAGCCAATAGCTTGGAGGCATTCCTGATCTTGCCCAACCCCAAAACAAAAGTGCCCGTGGGCAACAGGCATTATATGGAAGGCGTTTTGCCTTTAACCGTCACTTGGGACCGGGGTTCCAGATTGAAGGTAAAGCTCCCCTTCAGCTATGGCAAGGGCAGATACAAGCTGGCATTTGGCTGGGGAAATGGGTTTTACGAGAGCGATTACCCCCTCACGGTAAGGTGATGGT
>JAAYQD010000284.1 GCA_012519465.1 Candidatus Cloacimonadota bacterium | reverse complement strand
TTGTAGTCTGATCTGTCACCACCACCACGTTTTCTATTATCACTTGCCCATTGTCCATGTGTGTAACACTCAAGGTGTAGGTTCCAGATGCAGCCTGCATGCTGTATTCACCATCGGAATTGGTGAAGGCATAAGCGTGGGGTTCTGTGCTCCTTATGTAAGCTCTATAAACTGGATTTCCCTGTTGATCCCGGACTGTACCGGTTATAGTGCCAATATGGTTGATTTTGGTAAGTGCATTGGAAAAAGTGGGTATGGAGGTTAAATTGCCTGTATAGATGGTTTTTATTGCCCATTTATAATCACCATTCGGCAAATTATTCCACTGAGTATCTGTAAATGAAGTGACAATTATGGGGTAGGGAGTGAGGGAAGTCCACGTGTGTTCCCAGCCTTGATCGTCTACCAGAAAGCGCCAAATACGGTATCCGAGGAAGCCACGCTCTTCTCCTCCATCTTCCATACCAGAGCTGCAAGTGGCAAAATCAGACATCGGAAACCTGAGTACACTACCCGGCATGTTGATGGTGACATCGTCTATTAACCACAAGTAATAGATTCCATTATCCGGAGGGCTTAAGGCATGGAAAGCAAGTTTAACAGACTGGCCTGCAAGGGAATCAAGAGATATATTGATGGGCGTTTGATAGCGATTAACTCCTGAAGGTTGGGCTGCTGAATCCCAAAGCACAGTCCAAGTATTTCCGTCGTCTGTGCTGGCTTTTACGTAGAAATGATCACCATGCGTGTCGCCCAAGTATACAAAGCTCCAAAAGCGTAAGATTGCATTGGGGTAACAGGTGAATTGAGGGGTGATCAGCCATTCATCCTGATGATCATTATCCCCCCACAGAACTGCCTGGCCGCTGCCACTGCGAGGATTATTGTAAATCAGTTGGGGTATGCGGCCCATTTTTTGCCAAGTGGCCGTTATACCAGAGGGCTTTACGTTTGTATTATGGATTATCTGGCTCCAATCTGCGGGTGGAAAGTCGTTTGTTTCAAATCCCTCCATAATAATGGTGGGATCATTACTTGATGGAACCCAAGAGAGATTGACGTAGTTTCCTGCCTCTTCAGCCACCAGTTGAACAGGAGGATAGGTGGCTTCTGTGAGGTTGATATCTTTTAGAGTAGTCTGCGACGCAGTTATTACCACCCCATATTGGGAGACGGTTTGATATCCTGGTTTTGAATAGATGACGGAGTAGCTTCCAGGAGACATAGCGATGGTGTATTTTCCTTGGGCGTCTGTAAGGCCGTAATATGCTCCCGTGGTGATGATAGTGACACCCTCGAGGGGCAGATTCGTCATTCTGTCCTTTACTGTACCGGTAAAAGTGCCCATCGAGATAGAAGCGAGGGGGTTGGAAAAAGCGGGGACAGATAGGGCATTATCTGAATACACCGCCTTCACAGCATATTTATACAGACCAGCCGGTTGAGATTGCCAGGTGGTATCCACAAAAGAGGTCTCGATGGTGGAATCGGGAGTGAGCAAATCCCAAACGTCTTCGCTGTTTTCCTGCCCTGCTGGCAAGCGCCAGACGCGGTATCCTTCCAGCCCACTGTTTAGTACTTGATCTCTCTCAAATTCTGAACCATTGAGGGTGATGGGAGTAATCCCAGGTGCATTGCCTGCGGCACTATTATCCACAAAGCCTTGGATATTCCAGTTATAATTCAGACTGGCAAGATTGTGAAGAGTATCCCACGCCCCCTCATAATAGATCATATTGCCAAAGCCCTCAATGGCAGGCCCCTCATCACAACCAGCAGGGTAGCCGCCATTCACGACACATTTGTAGCCAAACCACAATTCTTCCGTGCCAGTAATGACAACAGGCGCATTGAGAAATACGGTGTTATAAGCATCAATCTGAGGAGTAAAAAGCTGATCCACCATCAGCTGAGCAGGTGCGGAAGCATCGCCGCCCTTCCAGACACGGATCCTGTATGTGCCCGCTTGGGCAAGCCAGGCTTTGATTGCATAAAGCTTCATGCCAGCATACTGCGTGAGAGCTGAGGCAGGGAAACGAATGGCAACATCAAAATTGGCGGGAATGCCGGTTCCAATGCTGGAGTAATTGGCACCAGAATCATAGTGTAACCACACAGCTGGTTGTTTCCAGGTAAGATTGATGTTGGTATCTACTATTTCAGACAATACATGAGCTGGTGGGTAGTGGGTGTCTCGATGAGTTCCACTGCGGGTGCCGCTTGCCACAAGGGTGGCGGCTTGCTCAGAGGTTTCAGCTCCAAGATTGGCATCGGCAAGCGGGGGTGTTTTTACGGAGAAAACCCCATATTGGCCGTCTGTAACACCTGTGGCAAACAAAGATGTAACCATGCCCAATGTAAGTGTGGTAATGAGGACGAGTGATAAACGTTTCATGGCGTTTCTCCTCTATAAGGTTTAGATAATTATC
>JAAYQD010000283.1 GCA_012519465.1 Candidatus Cloacimonadota bacterium | reverse complement strand
TAAAATACACGAAAGTATTTTAAATTATGAAGTACGCGAAAGGGTATTGAATCACTAATTTCATTAACTCATAGTAGACTTGACTTTAGCGAGCTCTAAAACCTAACATCCACCACTCCCGGTCAGCGCTTGCCCATTAGCCACCCTTGTCTCACCCTTGTCTCTCCCTTGTCGAGACAAAGGAGAGACAAGGGTGGTTAACAGGGGAGCGCAAGCTGCGCTATTGCGCAGTAGGGAACAGGGGACAGAGTGGCGAGTTTGATGTGAAATGCCGTCTCTCCGAGACTCATATCATATTGTTATAGATAGAGTTAACCTGAAATATCGTCTCTCCGAGACTCTTTAGGGAGCTCGCTATCGCTCGCGATTATTCATCATTCAACGAGCGCAAACGGTAACCATTCGTCATTCATTGTTCATCATTCATCATTCACTGTCCACTGTTCCCTGTCCCCTGCTTCCTAAATACTGTAACTCATTCTATAACAACCGGTTAAAACCGGTGAAACCACCGGCTGAAGCCTGTGTTACTGCTGTCCCCCTGTTCCCTGATCCCTGATCCCTAAGCACGCCACAGCGTGCGCTCTATTCCCTGTCCCCTGACCCCTAAGCTCGCGCAGCGAGCCCCTATCTCAGAGGCATTCCTACACATTCATCAAGCATTCGACTCAAATGCATCCGTTATTCTAAAGCCTGTATTTACATAAAGATAGAATTAATATTTATAGAATAATAGAAAACCCTTGACACATTCGAACGGTTTGGCAGTTTGGTTCCAATAACAAGGGGAAAGGCTGTAAGGATGGATATTAGCAAAGAATAGAATAGAGGCATCCTGCATCCCCACACACCCAAAGTAGAGATATGAAGGAGAAGGATTTAGATGACTCTCGCTATCCAAAAGCGCAACAGGATCTTGGAATCTGCCATCGCCGTTTTTGTAGCCAATGGTTACGACAAGAGCTCATTGGAGGATATTGCGGCAGAGGCAAAGATCGGCAAGACCACCATCTACTACTATTTTAGCAGCAAGGAAACGCTCTTTATGGAGGCCGTTCAGGCGGCGCATGAGCAATTTCTGGCTGATATAGAGCGGCGTTTGAGTGGTGCAACCGGTTTTGAACAGCGGTTCCGCTCGGTATTGCAGCTGCCCATCCGCGAGGTGTTTGAAAAGATGCCGATCATCGTGGAGGCTCAAGCCAATATATCCCAGAGCAATCAGGAGAAATTGGTTGCTTTAAAGAAAGCGGGGCAGCAACGGCTATTGGGCATCCTGCGCGATTTGTTTAAGGAAGGCAAAGAGGAAGGGGTATTGGATGAGCGCATCATGATTGAATATGCGATCAATATCATCCACGATTGGCTGTTGATGACGGAGATCAACCTTAGCGCCGTGGATGCAGATTTAATATTGAACCGTCTGGAGCAGGATCAGGAGCAACTGATCGATATGATCCTGTATGGTATCATAAAAAGAGGTTAGAAATGAAAAGATACATTTTGATATTATGCCTAAGTGCGGCACTTTTGGTGCTGAATGGCATCGGCTTGGAAGAGAGCATCGATCTTGCCAAGCAAAACAACCGCAATTTGCTGATTGCCAAAGAAGAGGTGGAAAAGGCAAAGAACACCTATTACGATGTGCGCAGCAACCTCTTGCCCCAGGTGGTGTTGCAAGGAGGATACGAGCTTTCGCGCACCCACTTGCCGGATTCCGCTTTGCCCCAGCCGATGAGCTTTGTTCCGGGATTGCCCTATCACGATGACACCTATCAGGATCCCAGCTATCTGAACGACGTGTATCTGGGCACCGTGTTGGAAAACGTGGTGAACAATATGATCCCCTCCACACCTCAGGATGCGGCATCGGTGGCATTACAGCTGAAGATGACCCAGGTGCTATTTTTGGGCGGCAAGCTGATCAATGGCATCAAGGTGGTGGATCGCTATCGCAGCATCCAAAGGCTCAATTATGAGGTGGCGGAGCAGAAACTGGTGTTGGATACCACGGAACTCTTTTACCAATGCCTGCTGGCAGAAAAGCTGGCACAGGTGCAGGCACAAGGCTTGGAGACAGCCAACCGTCACTTGGGGCGGGTGGAGGATTTCTTTGGCGAGGGGATGGTAAGCGAATTTGATCTCTTGCGGGCGCGCCTGGAGGTTGCCAAGCTGCAGCCACAGGTGTTGCAGGCTCAGAATAACTATCAGCTGGCTTTATCTGCGTTTCGCAGGCACCTGGGCTCTGAGGATGAAGAGCTGAAGCCGGAGGGAGAATTTGTATTGCCGCCAGAATGGGAGATTAGCCTGGAAGAAGCCATCGCCACCGGCAAGCGTGACCGCACGGAGCTGGAGCTGGCAAATATCGCCACCCAGGTGGCAGAGATTACATACAATGCGGAGCGTGGCAACTATCTGCCCAATGTGGCTCTGGAAGCGGATTATTCCCTCTATACCGCTGCCAACGACTTTAGCATAGAACGCGATGATTTTGGCAGCCGCTACAGCATTGGCATCGGCATCCAAATCCCAATCTTTACAGGGTTTTCAAACACATCCAAACGCAAACATGCCAAGAGCTCCTACGTGCAGGCAAAACTGCAGGAAAGGGATTATGAGGATTTGATAGCTTTGGAGATCAAGCAAAACTGGCAAAACCATCATCACGCTTTGGAGAATCATGAATTGCAGGCAGAAAACATCCGCATGGCAGAGCGCAGCTTGGAGCTGGCTCAGGTGCGCTATGACAGCCAGGTGGGCATCCAGCTGGATGTGTTTGATGCCCAAATCACGCTTTCCGGCATCCGGCTGCAATATCTGCAATCCGTGTATGAGATCATCATCAATCAGCTCAGGCTGCAAAAATCAATTGGAATTAAAATTTAAGGGAGACACCCATGAAACGATATATAATCATCCTACTCACAATCCTGCTTGCCCTCAGCATGGCGGCCTGCGGCTCCAAAAAGACCAAAGATAAGAGCCTGCAGCAAATCCAGGCGGAAGAAGGCATCCCCGTGCGCCTGCTGGAAGTGCAGCCACAGACCTTTCTGCATCAATTGCGCTATAACGCACTCCTATCCGGAGCCGAGGAATCCACCGTCCAATCCAATTTGAGCGAGGTGATCCAATCCATCCACGCCAAGGTGGGGGATAGGGTTTCCAAGGGACAGCTGATAGTAAGCTTTCCCAGCAATGCCCCGGCAGCTCAGTATGAACAGGCATCTGCAGCCTATGCGGCACAATTGCAGGCATATCAAAGGATGGAGAGGCTGTTTGAAAAAGGAGCCATCTCCCAGCAGGAATTGGACAACCTGGAGACAGGGCTGAAGGTAAGCAAAGCCAACCTGGATGCCAGCCAATCGATGATCAGAATCACCTCACCCATCAGCGGAGTGATCACAGCCATCAATGTGAATCCAGCACAGAAATCTTACCCCGGGCAAGACCTCTTTACGGTGGCCTCCACCAGTGGCTATAAAGCTGTGGTAATGGTGCCCGATAAAGACGTGGCGTCCATCAAAAAAGGTGCGGCTGTGACCGCCGAAGTGAATGGGGAAACCCTCAGCGGACGCATCACGGAGGTGGGGATGGCAGTGGATATGTATGCCCGCTCTGTGCGCGTGGAAGCCACCTTCCCCGGTGCCAACCGCAAGATCAGCTATGGCAGCAATGCCCAGATCTGTGTGAATGTGCTATCCCAACCCAATACCATCGTGGTGAACCGGGAGCATATCAGCTTTGAAAACAGCAAAGCCTGGGCGTGGATAAACAAGGATAACCACGCCTACAAGGTGCAAATCGAGACGGGGCTGAACGACCAGCTGCGCTATGAAGTATTGGCAGGCCTGGAGCCCGGAGATGAATTGATCACAGAAGGCACCCACCTTTTGAGCGAAAACTCCCGCATCCGGGTGATAGCTGAAGGGGAATAAAGATGTTTCTTTCAAGACTATCCATCGAACGTCCCGTGCTGGTCACGATGGCGATTTTGGTGTTTGTGGTATTTGGCGGACTTGCCTTCTTTGGTTTGCCTCTTAATATGATGCCGGATATAGATATGCCCTTTGTATCCATCCAAGTGGTGTATCCCGGTGCCAGCCCCCAAGAGGTGGAAACCCAGATTACCAAGAAGGTGGAAGACGCCATCTCCACGGTAAGCCAAATCGATTATATCCAATCCTATTCTCTGGAAAGCGTGAGCATCACCCTGATAGCGTTCCAGCTGGATAAGGATGTGGATATCGCAAATTCTGAGGTGAAAGACAAGCTGGATGCCATTATCATGGACCTTCCCACCTCGGCAGAAAAGCCCGTCGTGCAAAAGTTTGACTTTTCGGCAATGCCCTTTATGGATATCGTGTTGAGCGGAAACATCGATAGCCGTGAGCTTTATGAGCTTGCCGATACCAAGATAAAAGAACGGTTCTCCCAGATTCCGGGCGTTGCCCAAGTGAATCTGACGGGAGGCACCAAGCGCCAGATAGAGGTGAGGCTCACGGATGCCGCCATCTATGAAAACCGTATTTCTCTGGCACAACTGATGCAAATCCTTGCAGCCCAGAATATGGATATGCCTGCGGGTTACTTTAATAGAGGCTCTCAGGAGTATGCCGTGAGGCTGAAAGGGGAATTTGACAGCGTGGAGGAAATCAGCGAAGCACGCATTCCCGCCGGGATGGGGATGAAGAGATTGGGCGATATAGCACGCATCGTGGATACCAGCGAGGAAGTTCGCACCCGTGCCATCTATTACAACGTTCCGGATCAATCGCTGCAGGAAAACATCGTGAGGATGTCTCTCTTGCGCAGCCCCGGTGGCAACGTGGTGAATATCTCCAAGGAAATCCGCAAAGAGCTGCCCGTGATTCAGGCTGATTTGCCAGAGGGCACCACCCTGCAGGTGGTGCGTGAGGAAGCCGATATGACCCAGGCGGCTGTGGATGATACGCTGAATAATATCTGGCTGGGAGTGCTCTTGACAGGATTGATCCTCTTCCTCTTTTTGCACGACCTGCGCTCCACCCTCATCGTGGCGCTTTCCATGCCCATTTCCATTATCTCCACCTTCCTCTTTATCCAGATCTTGGGCTTTACGCTGAATATTCTGACCCTGATGGGGCTTTCCACAGCGGTGGGAATCTTGGTGACAAACTCCGTGATGGTGATTGAGAATATATTCCGCCACAAAGACTTGGGTAAAAACAGGCGGGAAGCGGCAGACAAGGGAACATCCGAGATTGCCGTGGCGGTGGTAGCCTCCACACTCACCAATATCGTGGTGTTTTTGCCCATCGCCTCCATGAGCTCGCTGGTGGGACAGTTCTTTAAGGAATTTGCCCTCACGGTCACCTTTGCCACGTTGAT
>JAAYQD010000282.1 GCA_012519465.1 Candidatus Cloacimonadota bacterium | reverse complement strand
GAATCTTATGAGTATGAGATCCCAATCAAGTGAAGACAATTTTCAACACGCACTAAGTCTGAAACACAGCTGTAGAAAGGTTCTTTGGATTGACGTAACAAAATTATGGGGGGATGCGTGTATTTTTTGCTATCCGCCCTTTGGCTCCATTCTATTTGTCCTTGGATGGCTCCAATACAAATGCTCCCGGCAACAGCTTGTCCAGGGTGCTCACCTGATGTCCCCCATAGCTCCCCCATATGATATCCATGTGAGGGCTGAATTCATATAGCACTTGGCGGCATGCACCACAAGGGGGGAAACTCTCTTTGGCTTCCACCCAGATGGCGATTGCCTGATACTCCCGCTCTGCTTGGTTCACAGCATTAAATACGGCGTTGCGTTCTGCGCAAATAGTGAGTGAATAGGAGGCGTTTTCCACGTTGCATCCCGTATACACCTTCCCGCTTTTGCCCAAAAGAGCTGCCCCCACCTTGTAGCCGGAATAGGGTGAGTATGCATTCAAGGCAGCCTTTTTAGCCCCTTCCAATAGTTCCAACAAAGCCTTTTCTTCCATATCTTTAGCCTCCTACGCCAAGAGTGCCAGCAGTATGCCTCCGGCTATCACCGAGGCAATCTGCCCACCCACATTCACGCTCACGGCGGGCATCAGCAAAGTGAGGTTAAATTTGTCTTCTTCCTGCCCCATTTTGTGCACCACGCGGGCGCTCATGGGAAACGCAGAGATGCCGCAGGCGCCAATCATAGGGTTCAGCTTTACTCTGCGAAAGAGATTGATCAGTTTGGCAAACAGCACCCCGCCCACGGTGTCAAATACAAATGCCACCAGCCCCAAGAGCATTATGAATAGCGTCTGTGGCCGCATAAAGTCTGCACCACTCATCGTGGAGGAAATGGCTATGCCCAAAAGGATGGTCACTATATTCCCCAGCTCGTTTTGTGCACTTCTGGATAAACTCTCCACCACCCCGGATTCTCTGAGCAGGTTGCCAAACATCAAAAAGCCTATCAGGGATACAGAGGCTGGCACAAACACCCCTGCAATCAAAGTAAGGGCTACAGGGAAGACGATCTTTACTATTTTGGGCACGTCTTTGCCCTGGTATTCCATGCGGATACGCCTTTCTTCACGTGTGGTAAGCATCCTGATGATGGGCGGCTGGATGATGGGCACAAGCGCCATATAGGAATATGCCGCTACGGATATTGGTCCCAACAAAGATGGTGCAAAACGGTTTGCCACATAGATGGAGGTGGGCCCATCCGCAGCGCCTATGATCCCAATGGCTCCCGCTTCCTTGAGGCTAAAACCCAGTGCAGTTGCCAGCACCATGGTTACAAATATCCCCAATTGTGCCGCAGCCCCAAAGAGTAGTAGGGAGGGGTTTTTGAGTAGCGGCGTAAAATCTATCATGGCACCAATGGCAATGAAGATGAGGAGGGGGAAAAGCTCTGTGCGGATGCCCACATCAAAGAGAATGGAAAGCGCCCCATGCTCCCCTATGGCAGCCGAGAAGGGGATATTGACCAATATTGTGCCAAACCCTATGGGCAGCAGTAGCGTAGGCTCATATTTGCGGGCAATTGCCAGGTAAATCAGCACTGCACCAATGATCATCATCACGGCTTGATCCCAACTAAGATGGGTGATACCTTGTGTAATGGCGTCCATCAATTTACTCCATTTTGTATGTGAGATTTATATACTCTATCCCACCTGTTACTTCAGCTTTTTAAGATAGCCTTGCTTGTCAATCTATTTTTTATCTACAAACTGCCTGCTTGCCTGTTAACCACCCTTGTCTCACCCTTGTCTCGACAAGGGTGAGACAAGGGTGAGACAAGGGTGGCTAATGGGCAAGGAATGGGAAAGCAGTATTAGGGATAGGGGACAGAGCTCGGTGAGCGCATGATTTTAACATGAAATGCCGTCTCTGGCAAGGCTCGTATCATATTGCTAAGTATTGAGTTGACCTGGAATACCGTCTCTGTCGAGACTCTTCAAGGAGCTCGCTAAGCGCTCGCGATTAATAAAGAATAATGAATAACGATTGATGGGAGAGATGAACAATTAACGTAAATAGCTTAATTAGGCAAATTCGTGGGCAATAATCAGCTACCAAGCTCACAGATATATGCCATACCCTCCCCGCTGAGGGCGATATTGCCGCTTTGGGCATCGCAGAAGGCGCTTTCACCCTGCTTGAGGCTCAGCTTTTGCTGGTTGTCATCGAGGGTAATATGTCCTTGGGTGCAAAGGAAGATGGCTGGCAGCCGGGGCTGGGAGATGATAATCTGGTGGGGAGAAAGCGTGGCATAGCCCAGGCGGAATTCACGGGCGTGGGAAGCGTAATAATACACCCCGGAAGCATCCTGCACAGCATTGATGACGGGTTGGGGACGAGGCTCAAAATCAAGGACGCGGATGTATTCCGGCAGGTCAATATGCTTTGTGGTAAGGCCGCCTCTAAGGACGTTGTCTGAATTTGCCATCACCTCAATGGCAGCACCCTGCAGGTATGCATGAGGGGTGCCAGGGGAGAGGAAGAGGGCTTGTCCCGGTTGCAAGTGGTGTAGCTGAAAGAAAAGAGGCGCCAAAGCCCCAGCGTCTGCCGGGTGTTTATCCGCTAAGTTTTTCACCCATTCCGTGGCATCTATTTGCCATTGTGAGAGGGGGGTATCCTTTTCTTCGATGGCGGTTTGGACAGCCCAGATGATGTCGCTGGGTTTTAGCTGTAAGATAGCAGCAAAGCACTCTTTCCAGGTATCGGAAGAGGGGTTTGCCATAAAGTCCTTGGCTGGGGGGAGGATATGCTGCAACCCTGTCTGGATAAGGGATTGGGTCAATTCCATATAGGGGCGGAATAGGCAAAGAGCGGTAAAAGGTGTGAGAGCGCAGATTAGCTCTGGTTTATGATTGGCATCTTTATAATTGCGAGTGGGATCATCCAGGGGGATGCCTTGGGCGTTTTCGGCTGCAAACCCCTCCTGTGCCTGACTGAGGTTGGGATGGGTTTGGATGGAAAGGGGGCTATCCGCAGCCAATACCTTCATCATATAGGGCAGGGTATCAAAGCTGTGGGCGGCAGAGCCCAGAGCCTGGGGATTGGTCTTTAGATAGATATCCAAAGGAACAATGCCATGGGGCAAGCGCAGGGTGGAGGGGGCACTGGGATGGGCTCCCATCCAGATTTCCGCCACGGGCAAGCCGATGAGGTCTTTGCGTCCCAAGAGGTTTTGGATAAAGCTTTTGGAGCCCCAAGGATATGCCATCAGCGGCATTTGTAAAGGATGCATCATGATAGGCCTCTCTCTTTTGTGAGTCTGGAACGCAGTAGTTTGAGCATGGGATTCAAGCTTGAGAGCTTGGTGCGAGCCATTTTAAGGAGTTCTTCGGCTTTATCCAATTCTCCTTTTTGGATTAAGAGGCGCACCAGCTCTTCATAGCAGGATGCATAGTAGGGGTTTTCTTTTAAGGTTCTATAATACAGTGCAATAGCCTTGTCGAACAGCCCCAACTTTTCTGCACAATAGGCAAAGCTGTACAACTGGTCCACATTGATGATTTGATTCGCCTTATCCGCCATTTCATAGGCATCATAAGCCTTTAGCCAGATGCCCTTCCTGGAATACAGGATTGCTTTGAGGATGGATAGGTGGCTGTGAAAGCCCGTCTTTTGCTCTGCCAACTGTATATAATGTTCTGCGGAGTCAAAATCCCGCATCTTAAAGAGCTGTTCGATCATCAGAAAATAGATGAAGGGATTGTGGTCTACCTCACTGAGCAGCTCGCGGATGATGGCTACGGATTCCTCGGGTTTATCCATAAAAGCCATAGCCAGCGCCTTGTTGTAGCGCACATCATGCCAGGGTCCCTTTATCTGATCATAATAAATTACCGCAATTTTGTGATCT
>JAAYQD010000281.1 GCA_012519465.1 Candidatus Cloacimonadota bacterium | reverse complement strand
CGATGCCGGGGTGGTAGGCTGCCTGCGTGGAGAAAAACGCCTGCACCGCATGACGGAATCCCCCCTCCTCGTCTTCTTCCATTTTGTCTTCAAAGCTATTGATATTACGATAGATAAAGGGATATTGGGAGGCGCTTGCCAGGGCTGCCATCCTGATATTATACAGGATCATCAGCTCTTCCAAAAGGAGGCGCGCCGGGCTTTGGAAATCTATCTTTTTGATGGAAACACAGCCTTCCTGCACCTGCAGGTGATAGCCATGCGGGGCTTTGTAGATGGGATTGCCCTCGCTGCGCGCAGTTCTCAGTTTGTTGCAAAATGTCTGCAGATGGCAGAAGGGAGCCTTGGCGAGGCGGCTTTCCAACTCTTTATAATCTGTATTGGCGTTGATTGCAATGGTTTCTGAGACAAATTCCCAGCTTTGGATTTCGTATTCCCGATTGATATGGCAATACAGTGACAATACGGGGCGCAGGGTGCCGGATTTGAGGCAATACTCGCTTTCTGCCAGGGCATCTGGCAGCATATTGATGGTGGTGGAGGGTAGGTATATGGAGGAAACCCGCTCCAGGGCGGAAAAGAAGAGCTCTGAAGCCGGGTCTATAAAGCGGGAGAGATGGGCAATATGCACGCCGATGATGAAGCCATCAGGCAGGCTGCGGATGCTGATGGCATCGTCATAATCCTTGGTTTGGGAATCATCCACGCAGATCACCTCCCAATCTTGATTGGCAGGGGTTTCTGCCTGGTATTGCCTTCCGGCTTCAAGGGTGTGTGGCAGATGCAGGGGCAAGCCGGAAGTTGCCAGCGGCGGCTCCGTATCTGCAGGTAAATCGTTGATTTGCATGCGTAGCTTGATTAGATTTGCCGGTAGAGGTTGATCGGGAAGCTGTTTTTGAATCAGGCATGCCAGATCGGCGGGGATTTGCTCCCTCTGCAGGAGGCGTAGCTCTTGGGCAAGCTGGGCGATCTCTTCCGGTTCTGCATTGCCCACCATATCTGGATTGGATATCAGGGCGCTCACCTTGTGCAGATATTGCCGCCGCTCTTCCTCTGCCTTGCGCCTCTGTTGCACCACTGCCTGCTCCTGGGGATTCATCAGCCGATAGCTGCCTTTTTTGAGGGATATCATGGCGCTATTGTCTCTGAGGGTCTTAAACAGGGCAAAGATGAGGGCATCATCAGCAGCGGGGAAGTGCTGGCTAATTTGGGGAAAAGTACGCGGTAATCCATCGGCGAGGATAGTGAGCAACTGAGGCATTAGATTTTCATGGGCGGTGATGCTCTCTTGCAGGGCGTGCAGGGTTTGGCGGGGATTGGAGACATCAAGGGAGGTGTTGCCAATCAGGCACAGCCTTCCGGGAGGAAAGAGGTGAGTATCACCAAGGATACCTGCCACTTGCACTTGGTTCTTCTGCATACCGGTGATGAGCCCACAGAGAAGCTCTCCGGATTGGAAAAACAGCGTAGGCAAGCCAATCTGGATGCTGGTCATATTATCCTTTATCAAAAAAACTGACGTAACTGGGGCAAAAACACCCCAAATATCAAGACAAAAAACAGTGGCGCCCCAAGGATGAATCGAACATCCGACCAACGGTTTAGGAAACCGCTGCTCTATCCCCTGAGCTACTGGGGCGCATTTGTACCCAAAGAAAGAGGGGGGCACATTTTTGTCAAGTTTTAGCTGGGCAATGTTCATCACTATTCCCTCTGCTCTTTTTCATAGATAATGATGTTGAGAGGTTAATTGGTAGTTTTAACCCAGAATTGCTGAACCATAATCACCTCTGTAACTGCAGGCTTATGAGCATCTTGGACAAGCTACCTAAAACCATTGGTAAAAACAATAATATTTTTGTTGACAAGCATCATGGTATGAGGTTTAATAGTTTCAGAACAAGATAAACGGTTTTACAGATAAGGAAAACATCTAAAAGAGAGG
>JAAYQD010000280.1 GCA_012519465.1 Candidatus Cloacimonadota bacterium | reverse complement strand
CGTTGAGGTTGCTTTCCAGTATTTTGATGCTGCCTTGGTGATATTCGTTGATGATGCGTTTGGCAAGGCTGAGCCCCAAGCCCCAGCCGCGGGATTTGGAGGTGACGCCGGGTTCGAAGATCTTTTTCCATTGGGAGCGGGGGATGCCCTTGCCTTCGTCTCGGATTTGCAGATACACCCATTTATCCTTGCGGGTGGCAGTGAGGATGATATTGCCATCCACGCCGCTCATGGCGTCCACACAGTTTTTGATCAGGTTTTCCAGGGTCCATTTGAAGAGCTCTGTATCCAGCTTCACTTCCACATCCTGTATTTTGCTGATGAGATGGATATCGATGCGGGTGCCCAGGTGGGGCATGCGCTGGCTGTAATATTCCACCATTTCCCTTAGTATTTCGTGCATGTTTGCCGGCTTCAGCTTTACCACGGAGCCCACCTTGCCAAAGCGGGAGGCGATATTGCGCAGGTGTTCCAGATCTGTAGTCATATAATCTATGATCTGGGTGGTATCCATTTTGGTGGGGGTGCCGGGTTCTGTTTGGTTTATCTTCAGATAATCCAGCCATCCCATCAAAGAGGTGATGGGCGTGCCAAATTGATGGGCGGTTTCCTTGGCAAGGCCTATCCAGAGGGTGTCTTTTTCTGTGCGCCTCAATAGGAATAGCCCATAGGTGGAAAAGGCGATGAGAAGCACGGCGATAATGAGCTCCAGCACCACAAAATTGCGAATCTGATACAGGGAGCGCGGCACGCTGAAATAGATGAATCCCAGGCTGTCTGCCTCGATGGAGAGGGGAATCTCCGTCATGGAGGCAATCTTACTGGTGAGGATATCGCGATGGGCGGTGCTCAATTCATCAAAACGGGATACTTCGGGGACCTCGATATTGCGCCAGTAGAGGGGTTGCCTCTGGCGGTCTGATACCACCACGGAGTGTTCCACATTGCGCAAAAACCGCTTGAGGGATACCGGTTTGGCATAGAAAGCATAGCCGGTGGTGATGCCGTTTTCGGTGAGTGCAGTTTGATTCATCCCTGCCATCTCTTCCTGCAGCCTTGCCTGTGAAGCATAGGATAGATCAGCATACAGGCTATCTTGGGAGACGTCCACCTTGTTCCAAAATAAAGGGATATATGCCTCATCTGTGATGATGACGGGGATGGGATTCTTTTGCATAAAATCCAAAGAGATATAATCCCAGAGTGCCTCTTGGAAGTTGCGTTGGGAGGCAAATTGGAAATATTGGGTTCTGATCTCGCTCAAAAGCTCTGCATATTCTTCTGCCTGACGCAGATAGCTATCCGTATACACGATATATTTGGCAAAGATGCGGGGGATGTATTCCTGTTCCCTTTTGGCGTTTTGCAAGAGAATCTGGGAATAAATCGCAAAGGCGATAAAAATCAATCCTGTGCCTATGATGAGGAACAGGCGCAGGGTCTGAAAGCGGTTAGAACTCTTTCGCGAGGTTCCAGATTGAGTCGAGCTCCGTAAGGCTGGCGGCATTGATATCCTTCCCTGATTTTTCGTAGTGTTCTTCTATGTGGTTAAAGCGTTTGGTGAATTTGCCAGTGCTGATGCGCAGGGCACTTTCGGCATCAATATGCAGCTTGCGCGCCAGATTGACGATGGTGAAGAGCATGTCTCCCAGCTCTTCTGTGATTTGGTCTATATCTTCGGTTTTGAGGGCATTGATCAGCTCTTCCTTTTCCTCGTCCATCTTTTCCATGATGGGCTGGATATCTGGCCAATCAAAGCCCACGGAGGCGGCTTTTTCCTGGGTGCGTTGGGCTTGGATGAGGGCGGGCAAAGCTCGGGGGATGCCTTCCAAGACGCTTTTGCGATCCTTCTTTTCCCGCTTTTTGATGCGTTCCCAATTCATCTTCACGGCGTCCGCATCATCCATCTGCAATGTGTCGAATACATGGGGGTGGCGGCGGGTGAGCTTGGCGTTGATTTGCCTTAGCACCTCTTCCATGCCCCACAGCCCTTCTTCCTGGGATATCTGGGCTTGCAATACCAGATGTAGCATCAAATCCCCCAGCTCTTCCTGGAGGCTATCCATGTCTTTATCTTCGATGGCTTCCACCACCTCGTACAGTTCTTCAATAAAATTTGGCACCAGCGACTGGCGAGTCTGTTTGATATCCCAGGGACATCCGTCTTGGGGATCACGCAGGCGCTGGATGATAGAGATCAGTTCGTCAAATTGTAGCAAGACTATCCTCCTCGATAGTACCTTTTGTATGTATGCAGGGGTTGTGTGGCAATCCCGCACAGGGATGGCTATCAAACCCAATTCCTTGGGCATAATCACCACTATATCATTATTTTACTATATCAAAACACATAGGCCATATAAAGGGGAATCTGTCAACTGATATTTACAATTCCAGCCCTTCAAGCCAAGGCGGTTGGGGCGTGTGGGCTGGATAAAAGAAGGGAAATGGGAGTGTTTGAGAGCCCCCACTGGAATAATTCTTATTTACAACATAATCCTGATTGAGAGGATGGCAAATAAGAGGCAATATCATTCCCATAGAGGATGATAAGGTATCCCTCTCCAGTCTATAGATTTCTTTTTTAACCAGTTATTCAAAGCTTTAAAACGAGGAAATATGAAACAGACCAATAAGCCGGACCAACCGGATTTATTCAGAGGACTTT
>JAAYQD010000279.1 GCA_012519465.1 Candidatus Cloacimonadota bacterium | reverse complement strand
GCAACTATATCATTCAAGTATATCAGGATCACCCTCTGCGCTATGTGCTATTGGCAGGCGATACCGATGTGATCCCGCATCGTGGGCTGTATGTGAATTTTAGCGGAGGCAACCAGGTGGATAACGATATCCCCGCCGATATGTATTACTCCTGTCTGGATGGCAATTGGAATTCCAATGGCAATTCATATTGGGGAGAGACTTATGAGGCAGACCTGGCACCAGAATTGGATTTGGGCAGGATTTGTTATAACAGCGATGAAGAGATCAGCAACCAAATCAATAAAATACTGATGTATCACCTGGCACCCGTGGAAAGCGAGGTGAAAAGCTCTCTGTTTTTGGGTGAGTGGCTTTGGGAAGGACCCACTTGGGGTGGGGACTATATGGATGAGATGATAGGCGGCTCTGCAATGAACGGCTATACCACCGTGGGTGTGCCCCAATCCTGGGATATTTCCACGTTGTATGACCGCACCTACGGGCAGTCTGATGCGTGGGGTCCCACCCAGGTTCGCCCGCTATTAAGCCAGGGCGCCAATCTGGTGAATCATCTGGGGCACTCTTTCACCACCTACGCCATGCGGCTTAGCAACAGCCAAATCAGCGCCTCCACCATTACCAACAATGGCGGCAACCACAACTTTTCCATCTATTTCACTCAGGGTTGCTATGCCGGTTCCTTTGACAACCGCACCACCAATGTGGGTGATTATACCAGTGATTGTGTAACGGAAAAGCTGACTGCCATCCCCACGGCGGCCGTGGGGATGATCTCCCACTCTCGCTATGGATGGGGCATGCAAAATTCTACCAACGGCCCTTCACAGTATTTCCACCGTCAATATATCGATGCCATCTTTGGGGAGAATATCCACGATCTGGGGCACGCACTCACGGATTCCAAAATCGATAATATCCCCTTTATCTCCAATAGCCCTGTGATGTATTGGGTTACCTACGAAACCAATCTGTTTGGAGATCCCGCCCTTAGCATTTGGACGGAAACGCCGCAAAATATCACGGCTCAGCTGCCGTCAATCTGGAGTATGGCAATCACCAATTATCCGATACCCACCAATGCTCCTTATGCCAAATTGAGGCTCAAATCGGGTCAGAATATCCATTATGAAGGCAATGCTGATGCCAGTGGCCTCTTTCAGGTCAGCTTTTTGAGCGGGCTTACTCCCGGACAGTATGAAGTTTATATCACAGCTCCCAATTTTTATCCCTATCACAGTGTGATTAGCGTGCAAGCCGATGATATGGCATATATAGTGCCCACCAACGTAAATCACAGCCATGAAGGAACGCCGCTGCATAGCGGAGATGATCTCTTTGTGAGCTTTACCATCAAAAACATAGGCAACTTGAATCTCAGCGATGGCGGCACCATCAATATCTCCAGCAGCTCTCCCAATCTGGAAATCCTCAGTGGCGGACCCATCACTTTTGGAGATGTGGCACCCGGCGATTCCCTGGTGTTTAACAATGCTTTCCAGATAGGGATCAGAGGCAATTTTTATGATGGAGAAACGGCTCAATTTGCCATCACCACCAGCTTTGAAGGACACACCTCCACCTTTTCTCGCAGCCTTACCCTCAATGCCCCCAAGATCAAGCTACTTTCTTATAGATTCGTGAATCCCACGCCGGTAATCTATCCGGGGCAAAATCCATCCATTACCCTCAACCTCAAAAACGAAGGCAGCGGTAATGCATATCACCCGTTTATGGTGCTATTCTGTGATACACCGGGCGTCAATCTGTCCCACTTTGAGGTGGAACTGCCTGCTGTGTATGCCGGCGAGGAGGAAACGGCTCTGTCCATCTTCAGTGCTGATATCCCGGATTATCTGCCGCTGAATACCAATATCAACATCGGATACATCCTGAGTGCGGAGAATGGCAGCACCCAGGAAGGAACCATCGTTATCCATCTGGGCTTGCTCAATTTTGATTTTGAAGATGGCATAGGGGAGTGGGTAACCGAAGCCCCCAATCCATCTTATACAAACCAATGGCATGTATCCTCACATAGAAATAACACCGTTGACGGCAGCTTTTCAATGAAGTTTGGCGGTCAGGGAGCCTCAGATTATGCCAGCAGGGCTTTTGGTGCATTGGATTCACCGGAGTTTGAATTGGGACTCAATAGCGAGCTCAAGTTTTCTCACTGGATGGATGCCGAGGCACACACCAATCCCCAATACGCTTGGGATGGTGGCTTGGTGCAGATGAAGCTGAATGGTGCAGATTGGGTTCAGATCGCCCCGGTGGGCGGTTATCCCCGCATGATATACAACAACCCTGCATCACCCTTTGCTGCCAATACCCAGTGCTGGTCTGGCTCTTTTGGCTGGACGGATGTCACCTTTGATTTGTCTGCATACAGCGGCACAGCCCAATTCCGCTTCCTCTTTGGCTCCGATGCCTATGTGACCGGCGAAGGCTGGTATATAGACGACGTGCGGGTGGAAAGCGAATACGTGGATACTCCCGATGATGTGGTGGCAGCTCCCAGTCTCTCTCTGGAGGCAAACCACCCCAATCCCTTCAACCCCAGCACCACCATCACATTCTCTTTACCTTCTGCCCAAAACGTGGAACTGGCTATCTACAACCTGAAGGGACAGCGAGTCAAGAGCTTGGTAAAAAGCCCCTTGACACCCGGAAAACATCGTTATATATGGGATGGGAAGGATGAGGAAGGACGAAGCGTATCCAGCGGCGTCTACCTGTATATCCTGCGCTCTGAAGACAAGGCACTATCCCGCAAGATGATGCTGATGAAATAAGTTATCTAATTCATTCCTGTTCTTACCAATCTGGTAAGTGCAGACAATCATATTACCTGGGCGGGTTTGATATATTGAATCCGCCCTTATTGCAATCTGGAAAAAGGAGGTTCAGATGAAAAATGCATTTGATATTCTCAATCCCCAATCTCGCATCATGGTTTTGACCGGTGCCGGTATCAGCGCCGAAAGTGGCATTCGCACCTTCCGCGATTCTGGCGGACTGTGGGAAAATCATCCCGTGGACGATGTGGCATCACCGGGTGGCTTTAGAAGAGACCCCAAGCTGGTATGGAATTTTTATAAACAGTGCTATGCCCAGGCATTAACTGTGGAACCAAATCCCGGGCATCTGGCACTAAAGAAGCTGGAAGACGTGATGGGGGATAGGTTTTGGCTGGTAACGCAAAACGTGGACGGCCTGCATGACAGGGCAGGCAACCAAAACCTCATCGAAATGCACGGCAGCCTGCACGGCAGCTTTTGCACTGCTTGTGGTGGAAATCAACCCACTGGGGAGCTGGATCTGGAGATGGAATTGCCCACCTGCGCCGCCTGTAACAAGATGATGCGTCCTGATATAGTGTGGTTTGGAGAGATGCCATACCGCATGGATGAAATTGATGCCTTGCTAAACAAAAGCAACCTGCTCTTGGTGATTGGCACCAGCGGCGTGGTTTATCCGGCGGCAGGCTTTGTGATGAGAGCCAAATATCTGGGTGCACACACGGTGTCTGTGAATCTGGATGCACCAGATAATGATGCTTTCTTTGATGAAATCCATCAGGGCAAGGCGGGAACCATCCTGCCTGATCTCTTGGATAGCTGGATCGAAAAGCTGAGCTAAAGGGGTATAAACCCACATCATGCAATTGGGCATCCTGTTGTCAGCATCATCATGCTGATATTATCTGGTGGTAAAAATGGACAACGAAACCTGCAAATTGTAGCATCGTAAGAAATCTTTGTTCATCCATAATAAGATCCTAAAACCTAACACCTCAGCCAGCCATCGGCTGGCTCCCCCTGTCCCCTGGTCTCTGGCTTCTGGTCTCTAAGCAGCGCCTCACCTAATTGTTATCTTACTGGATGAGACCCTCTGCCCATTGATATGCAGAGAAACCACATATACTCCCGGGCTTAGTTTCTTGGGCAAAAGGCTGCCTGATTTGGAGGGCTGATCAGCCGTCTGTCTGTGCACCACCTGCCCTCTGATGTTGTGAATCGTCCATAATACCGATTCTAAGTGATCAGGAAGCTCCCCCTCTATCTCATAGCTGATCTTGGGAGACTCTGCATGAAATGGATTGGGATAGCAATTGATTTTAATGTTATCAGCAGCAGGGGGTATTAGATAGTCGTCTATGGGTACCATTGTGTCAGTCAAGTCGGGGTTACCGGCAAAAATATATACATAACCCCTATAGATTGGATCATAAGTATCTAGAGGATGGGGAGCCGATATAGCCAAGTCACAGTAACCATCCCCATTAAAATCACCGGCTGCCATACAATAACCAAACTGGTGAAATGGTGATGTGGGCGGACGGTCGATCCTTAGGTCACACGTTGTGTTGGGATTGGCTCCTCCCAGCCAAAATCCAGCAACTCCTTGATAAAGGTAGGCTTTGAAATTCGCACCCGCGATATCGTTGTAGCCATCGCCATTAAAATCACCATATACAACCCTTCCATCCCAATCCATATCAATCAGACTCGGGGAAGTTCCTATGTTCCATAG
>JAAYQD010000278.1 GCA_012519465.1 Candidatus Cloacimonadota bacterium | reverse complement strand
TGGCTGGAAAAGCTGGCTCCTGAAAAACCACATAGCCAATACAGGCACAACGGCTTTGAAGATAATGCCGATGCCCACCTGAAGCGACAGATTATGGGTCGTGAAGTGGTGGTGGCAATCACCGAGGGGAAGCTGGATTTTGGCCCTTGGGAGCAGATATTCTACGGGGAATACGACGGTAAACGAGACAAGAGACTGATGATAAAAATCATTGGTGAATGACACCTCTATAGATTAACGTTAAAAAGCGCTGGTCCATGGTGGTCAGCGCTTTTTATTTATAATGTGTTTTGGGTGGGGCTTATGAATTGGGAGGCAATGAGGGTCTGCCAATGGCATAGTAGCCGAAGCCCAGTTCCTGCATCCTGACAGGATCGTATTGATTGCGTCCATCCAGGATGAGGGGGCTCTTCAGTAGTGAAATCATCCTTTCAAAATCGGGATAGCGGAATTGGCGCCACTCAGTGATGAGCAGCAAAGCGTCTGCATCCTGCAGAGCTGCATATTCATCCGGCATAAATGTGATATTGGGTATGTCTTGGAAGATACGCCGGGCATTGTCCATGGCGATGGGATCGTATACCTGCAGGCGGGCACCCAGGGCAGCAAGCTGATTCACTATTACAATTGAGGGAGCCTCCCGCATATCATCTGTCTGCGGCTTGAACGCCAGTCCCCAGAGGGCAACGGTCTTGCCCTTCATGTCCTCTCCCCAGAGGGCGATGAGCTTATTCACCAACAGCTCTTTCTGGAGGCGGTTTGTCTCTTCCACAGCATCCAAAATGCGGGAACTGCTGCCGGCATCGCGGTGCATGCTGATGAGCGCCTTGATATCTTTGGGGAAACAGGAGCCACCATAGCCAAGACCGGGATAGATGAATTTGTGTCCGATTCTGGTATCCGAGCCGATGCCGGTCCTTACTTCGGAGATATCTGCACCCATCGTTTCACACAGCTTTGCCAGTTCGTTCATAAAAGAGATGCGGGTGGCAAGCATGGCGTTGGCTGCGTATTTACTCATTTCCGCAGAGCGGGGGCTCATTTCAATCACTCTGTCTTCGCTAAGGTTAAAGGGTTTGTAGAGCTCCTTCATTACCCTGCTGCTGTTTTCATCTTGTACTCCCAAGATGATTCTATCAGGACGCATAAAGTCTGGGATGGCGGCACCTTCTTTGAGGAATTCAGGATTGGATACCACGCTGAAGGGGATATCCACACCGCGGTCTTGCAGGATGGAGGCGATACGCTCTTTGACAAGGTCAGCCGTGCCCACGGGAACAGTGGATTTGTTGACAATAATCTTGTATGAATCCATGGCAGTGGCGATGGAGGCGGCTACATCCAAGACATGGGTGAGATCAGCAGAGCCGTCTTCATCGGCAGGAGTTCCCACAGCGATAAAGACTACTTCAGAGGCGCGCACGGCGGCAGCCAGATCAGTGCTAAAGCTGAGACGTCCCGCTTGGGCATTGGCAACCAGCATCTCAGTGAGTCCGGGCTCATAGATGGGTATTTTACCAGCCTTTAGCATTTTGATCTTGTCTGCGTCTTTATCCACACAAATCACATTATTACCCATTTCCGCAAAGCAAGTACCTGACACTAAGCCTACATACCCGCTACCAATCATCGTAATTTTCATGATTTCTCCTTATGTTGTTTTGATTTCTCCTTATGTTGTTTAAAATATACAATGGTTTCTTTGACGCCATCTTCCAGGGTGTAGATGGGGCTCCAGCCCAGCACCTTATAGGCTTTGGATACATCCAGCATAGAGCGGCGCAGGTCTCCCTTGCGGGCTTCCCCACGATGAGGAGGCACATCCAGCCCCAGCTGCCATTGAATGGCGTTATATAGCTGCGTGGTGGTGGTCTCGATGCAGGTGACGATATTAAAGTAATCGTTGTGTCCACCAGTGAGAGCCAATACATTGGCGCGCACCACGTCTGCCACATACACATAATCTCGGATCATCCCTGCCGGTTCATCCGGATAGGCGTAAACGGTGGGGATCAGGCCTTGCAACAGCTTTTCTATAAAGATGGAGACCACCCCAGCTTCGCCATGGGATACCTGGCGTGGTCCATAGACGTTGGAATAGCGCAAGACTGTGTAATCCAAGCCATATTGATGCTGATAGAGCTGCAGATAGTGCTCTCCGCTCATCTTGTTGATGGCATATACAGAGAGGGGTTGGGGATGGTATTCTTCGGTGGTGGGATACTCTTTTGCTTCACCGTAAATAGCTCCACCACTGGAGATATAGATCAGTTTCTTAACCTTATACTTCACACAGCAATCCAGAATGTTAATAAACCCCAATACATTGATATCTGCATCAAGGCGTGGGTCTTCTATGGAAAGAGGTACTGATATCTGTGCCGCATGGTGGTTTACCACATCAGGCTGTTCATTGGCAAACACCTCGCAAAGCTGGGGATCACGGATGTCTATATTATAAAACTTTGCACGTTTATCCACATTATGCTGATATCCGGTGGAGAGGTTATCCACCACCACCACTTCATGCCCCTGATCCAAATAGGCTTGGGCAACGTGTGAGCCGATAAAGCCGGCTGCTCCTGTTACAAGTATCTTCATATAGTCCTCTCAAAAGGATTTGTTAATATACGGTGACTGTTAAACTTCCACAATCTCATATTTGCCAATAATCTCCACATCACGCGGGTCGATACGCACCAATACGGCTTGACGCAGGATTTCCACCTGCAGCCTCACCTCATCTATCTTATCATGGCTTTCCACCACGCCAATGCTGCCGGCAAAGGGGCCACTTATAATTTTGACCTCCAGGCCGCTGGAAAGCCAATACTGGTATCCAATCTTGATATTGT
>JAAYQD010000277.1 GCA_012519465.1 Candidatus Cloacimonadota bacterium | reverse complement strand
TTGTCTTGTACTGTTGGTTCTTTGGGCTGAATGGTGACGGATGGCTCTTCCGTTGGTTGTTGTCCAAAGATGGATGAGCTGGCTCTTTCAAATGCTTGAGCGTTTTCGTTAAGCTGCCTCTCCCATGTCCCAGTAGTATCTTCTTCTTGTTTTGGCTGCCCAAACACACCTGGCCACCCAAAGCCCTGCATCCACTGGGTTCCACCCCAAATTCCATAGCTTTCCCAGCCGGAAAAGTCGAAGTGTTCATCCTTGGCTTTCATCATCAGTTTTTGTTGGTCATTCAGCTCTTTCAACACTGCCTGCATCAGGTCCATGCGGGCATCAGCCATCTCTTTCATTTTATTAAAAAGGGTGGTATAATGCTTTTTGGCATCTGCAAAGTTTTCTTTATGTATGGCTTGTTTGATATCCAGATTGGCTTTATCCACAGCGGCTTTCAGATCGATCATCTGTTTTTGGTGATTGATCTCAATGGTATTTATTGCATCTTTCTGGGCTTGGCTAAGGAACAGGGCATCAATCCCGTACTGGGGTGTGTCTATGGGTTTGGGGCGCTCCGCCAGGTTGGGGCTTTGGGCAAAGAGCAGCCCACAGAGCATCAAGCCTACGCTGAATACTAAAGATATCTTTTTAGTCATCTTCTTCTCCTTGTGTTTGTGTGGGGAAAGTTGCGCCGTCTATCGCTGCGGCGCCTATCCATGCGCTGGGCACGGCTGGTAAAATGTTCTTTGGCTTCTTCAGGGCTCATGCTTTCCCGATAGCGCAGCAGATGCTCTGCCAGATCACGTTCCAGCTTGCCTTGAGCCGCCAGCGAGCGATCCACAATGGCATTGATCTTGGCGGTATCCACGGGGTCTTTTGCCAGCTCCAACATCAATTCCTTTTTGGCGTCCTCAAATTCACGGCGATGTGCCCGGGTGCTATCGCTATTCATAAAATGTGAATCGGGACGGAATTGCCCATTGGGTGGACCAGACATCCGTTGTTGCCATTGTTGACGCAATTCGCGGGGATAAGGGGGGCGGATGAAGTGCAGATACAAAAAGCTGCCCAATATCGCCAGGTTGAAAGCGATTGAGATAAAAAGCAGGATAGTCAGCCAGCGTTTATTCATGGTCCACCTCCAGCATTGTTTCATAATCCACCAGGGTCACATCTCCAAAGCTAAGCTCTTCGGTGGGAACGCTTTCCGGAGCGGTACCAGGCAGGGGCGTGAAGATGGTCTTGCCCACCAGAGAGCCAATGAAGAGGCTGAGCATAATAGCCAAAGTGGCGGGAACCAGCTGCAGGCGAGCCCTCTTTTGCAATCTTACCCGCTTGGCATCATGCTCTTTGCAGAGCTCCAATACCTGGTAGTGGATGTGCTGGGGAAAAGGAGGCAGGGGCTGGTTCATGAGCTCATGAAGGCGCATGCTTGCCTGGTGATAGTTGCGGCATTTGATACAGAATTCAAGATGCTCCTCGAGCGCTGCGGTGGTGATTGAATCCAGCGCACCGTCCACCAACTGGTCAAGCAGATTTCTATACTCTTTGCATCTCATTGTATCGTCCTTTTTGTGTGGCACCCCAGGGCGCCAACGGTTTCGTTTTCATACTTTATACTCCTCTCCCACCGGTTTCCTGCATAAGTTTTTTTCTCAGATGTTTTTTGGCTCTCACCAGGAGGGATTCCACCGCTTTGAGGGTGGTTCCCAGCTCTTCGGCAATTTCTTTGTAGCTCAGTCTTTCATAGTATTGCAGCTGGATCACGGCAGCCAAGCGCGGAGGCAAGCTGCGGATGGCTTCGTTGAGTGCCGTGTAGTCCGGTTCTTCGGGTGGTTTGCTTGTATCCGGAATGTATTCAAAGGATTTGGGATCGGCATCCACAAAGCGGCTTTTCTGCTTCAAAAATGTCATGCTCTTGTTGTAAGCAATCCTGTATACATAGTTTACGGCTGTAGCTCTCTCGATGCGGTGGATGTGTTCATAAAAAGCGATGAATACCAGTTGAAACACATCCTGGGCGTCTGCCTCGTTGCCCAAGAGCGAGAGCAGATAGTTGAAAATACGCCGTTCGTTTGCGCTCAAGAATTCTTCAAATTCACTGGGGTGCATCTATTACTACCTTGAATCCGTGGGGGTGGTTTTTGCCATGGCCTGGCGGTGTTTTTCGGCGCTTTTAATCTGGGCAGAGGCATCCCGCAGATAGAAGGGCTGGAGGGCTGCCAAATAATCAAAATCGTATTCTGCGGGGGTTGCATGGAGGGCTGAGAGGGCAAAGAGTCCTGCAGCAGGCAGATAGGCGGAGGTATCCACGGGGATCAGACGTTCACTATCGGGAATCAAGTGGCTGCCATTGCCCACCAGCCAGGCACCATCCACATCCCATGCCATAATCTCTTCCGGCAAACACACGGATGGTTCTTTCAGCATTTGCAGGTCATCATCCCACAAAGCAGCATACACCTCTTTCATGCGGGCGTCGATAACGGTGAGAATCTTTTTGCCACAAGCCCGTCGCGGCAAGGCGGCAAGCTGCAGCGAGGAATAAGCCTCCAAGGGGCAGCGGTTGGCATAGGCAATGCCCTTGGCGGTGGCAAGCCCAATGCGCAAACCGGTGAAAGAACCGGGGCCATTTGCCAGCAGGATGCGCCCGATATCCTGAGGCTGGTATCCGCTAAAGCGCAAGGCATGATCGATCTGGGGCATCAGAGTCTCGCTGTGGGTGATGCCAATATCAAAGGCGGCAGCATAGATAATCCCTGTGACGCTGCCCAGAGCCAAAGAACCAGAGGGCTGGGATGCATCCAGCGCCAGGGTCAATTGCCCGCGCTTATCCATTCATCATAAAGGCGTTCAAAGATAAGCTTGTGGCCAGCCTCATCGGCAGCAAGTTTGCGAAAGAGGGTGGCTATTTCACCATCTGCAAATCTGCGGCTCATCTCGTGGTATAGCTTTTGGGAAGCCTCTTCCCGTTTCATGGCTTTGATGAGGATGTTTTGATAGCTCAAATCCAGCTCATCCGCATCCACGCTCAGGTATTCACTTATCTTCAGGTTTTGCACCTTGGGTATTTGGCTATCTTGCACGCCTTGCTTGCGGATATTCTCAATTACCTGAATATGCCCCAGCTCCATCAATTCCAGCTCTTTTAATAGCTCTATCTGGGCGGCAAACTTGGCTTGGGTTTGCAGGTCTCTATAAAACTCCACCGCTTCACGCTCGCGCTCTACGGCAAAATCCAGGATTTCATTAAATTCTTGGATAGTCATGGTACCTCAAAAAGTGTTTATAGAAAAGAGGCCGGAAACCTGAAATATGGCTGCCGGCCTCGCTTTGTTTGATTTAGTCTTCGTAGGGTTCGAACATATCTTTGCCAACGCCGCATTCCGGGCAGACAAAGTCTTCAGGCAGATCTTCGAACGTGATGTTGTCGTTCTGAGCCGGATCGTAAATCCAGCCACACGCGATGCATTGCCATTTTTGCATGATTTCCTCCCTTAGTAGGTTTCAAGATGTACTTCGAAATAAGCTTGGGAATGATCACAAGCGGGGCAGATCTTGGGAGCAGTGGCTCCTTCGTGGATATATCCACAGTTGAGGCACTTCCAAAAGACCTTGCCTTCTTTTTCGAAGACACGCAAGTTTTTGACGTTTTCATAGAGCTTGCGGAACCGCTTTTCGTGTTCCTTTTCAACCTTTGCCACCATCCTCCAGGAAGTGGCGATGTCTTTGTAGCCTTCTTCCTCGGCGATATCGGCAAATGTGGGATAGAGCTCTTCCCATTCTTCCTGCTCTCCATCTGCAGCGTATTGCAGGTTTTTGAGCGTGCTATCAGGGCTCCAACCCACGGGATAGCCGGCGGTGATTTCGATCATCTCGCCTTCCATGCCGTGTTTGAGCAGGTGTTTGAAAAAGACCTTGGCGTGTTCCTTCTCATTTTCCGCAGTTTCCATAAAGATATTGCTGATTTGTTCAAAACCTTCTTTCTTGGCAGTTTTGGCGCTATACACATAGCGCATCCGTGCCTGGCTCTCGCCGGCGAAGGACTTGAGCAGATTCTGAGCTGTGCGGGAATTTTTAAACGACATTTTGTTCTCCTTTATCGGGTATCTTCAATCACTTTTCCACAGCCCGTGCAGATTGCAGTATTCACGGGCATACAGCACTTTATCCATGCTGATGGGGAAGATGGCTTCCGGAGCGTCTCCGGGTTTGAATTCGTGGCGGTACACACATTTTTCGGTGATAACTTCCACAAAGGCAATATAATGCTTTTCTTCCATGGGATGAGGCACAGAGCCTACTGCCACTTTGATCTTATCACCCATATCGGTAATAACGGGGATGTGTTTTTCATAAGCAGCTTCCTCGGTGTTTTCCACCAGCAGGTTCATTGGCTGGCCACAGCAAACCAATTCGCCGCCACCCGTGAAAACCACTTCAGTTACGTTGCCACAAAGGGCGCAATGGTATATCTCACGTAGTTTTGTCATTATAACCTCCTGTTATATTCTTCGAAAATCAATCTAAAGGATACCTCTATCTTTTGTCAAATGAAATCTTCCTAATCTTGAAAATAATGCCTCCAATCTATGGTTTGCATGGTTACCATACATACTCAATCAGACTTTTCGTATTTCCTCTTTTTTTGCAGGTGCTCCTGATAGGTTGCAGAGAAGTCGTTGCGCCCTTTGCGGTTGCTCACAAAAAAGAGGTAGTTGTGTTTTTGGGGTGAGATGGCAGCCTGTATGGCTTGCAAAGACGGATTGCTGATGGGAGTGGGGGGCAGACCGGCGTTGAGATAGGTGTTATATGGTGATTGGATGCTGAGGTCTTTATTGGTGAGCACCTCCCGCTTGATCCCCTCTTGCAGGAGGAGGTAATTCACGGTGGGGCAGGATTCCAGGCGCATTCCCTTTTGCATCCTGTTCCAATATACTCCGGCGATGATGGGGCGTTCATCAGGGTGGGCGCTTTCTTTTTCCACGATGGATGCCAGGATTAGTTTCTGATCAAAATCCGGGATGCTATCAGGCTCTATCCCTGCCCTATGCATCTGGCGAAAGAAGTTTTGTACGGGTATGGAAAGCAAAGTCTGGATCGAACTCCCCAGATCAAAATGATAGGTATCCGGGAAGAGGTAACCCTCCAAGCTGGGCAGTTCCTTGCCTGTGAGCTTGTAAATCAGCATGGGGTCGTTGGCACGCACCAGCAGGCTGTCGTAAGCTGCCATTCCGCTGCGCTCCATCCTCTGCAGGGTCTGGTGTAGGTTAAAACCAGGTGGGATGGTGATGCTGATGGCGGAGGTGTTGCCTTTTTCCACCATCTTCAGGGTTTGGATCAGGTTATAGTTCCCGCCAAAGCTGTAAGTGCCTGCTTTCAGCTTATTTTGGCTGTGTCGCAAGCGAGCCATCAT
>JAAYQD010000276.1 GCA_012519465.1 Candidatus Cloacimonadota bacterium | reverse complement strand
AGGATCGGTAGCTGCCGCGCACATGATCGTCTGAGCCCAGCATGTGTGCCAGCCCATATTTCACCAGTCTCCACGCGGTATCCTGCACCTTGGTGCCATATTGCCCCATCAGCGAACCGGAATTCACTTGAATATACATATTTCGCTCCACCAATTTTTTGGCAGAGCTGATGCTTTTCATGATGCTCACATAGCGCTCTGCATGCGCCAATATCGGTTTGTAGCCAGCTCTTAAGAGAGGGAATATATTGTTGTAAAAATCCTCCGGCAAGCCGTTGAGATCGCTCTCAATCAATACATAATTGGAATCTCCCATACAGAGATTGAGCTTTTGTATATCCTCCAGACTATTGGGCTGCAAATACACCTCAAAGCCTGGCAGCAGCTTTATCTTCGCCCCTGCCTCCTGCACCTTTTGCTGCAATTTATTCAGCTTTGCGTCGTATTCCTCTCTGGAATAGTCATAATGTCCTCTAAAAAAGTGGGAAGTCAGAAATGCGTGGGAAATGCCTCCGGAATCCATTGCCAATAGCTGATTTAGGGATTGCTCTTCACCTTTGGAGCCATCGTCGATATTGGGGATAATATGGCAATGGACGTCAATCATGGTTTTTACGGCAAGAGGTCCTCTATCATTTGGATAAATTCTTCCAATGCATCATGGTTTGGATATGATTTGATGGAGCGCCGTGCATCTCTGAGCAAGGTTTCCACTCCAGATTTGGCTTTGTCAAACCCCATCAATCCTGTATAGCTGCGCCTTTGAGCGGGCACAAAATCTTCAGAAAAATCCAGATCCTCTCCGCCCCGGCTATAATCTGCAGCTATGTTTTCGATCATCTTATACGCCATGCCAAGGTTGTATGCATAGGTATTCATCACCGCCCGGTCGTTCTCATCAGCATCTGCCAAAAGACACGCAATATCAGCGGAAGCCTGCAATAGGGCACCCACCTTTTTGGCATCGATAAAGCGCAACGTGGCAATCTTCATCACCCTGCGTTTCATCTCGATATCCACCAGTTGACCCCCTATCATCCCATAAGATTTGGTATAGGAGGAGAGTATGCGTGTGGCTGCCAATGCCTTTTCAGCATTGGAGATATTCCCCAACATCTCAAAGGCCAGGGTGTAAAGCGCATCACCGGCAAGGATGGCGATGGCGTTATCCCACTTTTGATGAACTGTGGGTATGCCCCTGCGCTGGTTATTATTTTTGATGGAAGGCAGATCATCGTGAATCAATGCAGCATTATGCACCAATTCTATCGCCGATGCAGCTAAGATGACGTCTGCCATGCCTTTGGTCTTATTGCCACCCTTCAATACCTCATAAATCGCCACCATCAGCAGCGGACGCCAACGCTTTCCACCGGGGATTACGGCATACCGCATAGCTTTTTGGAGTTGTTCAGCATTACCTGCCGTAAAACTCAATGCTTGCTTCAAGCCCTGATCAATCAGTGCCATCCGAGTCTCAAAATACTTTTGAATTAACAAGATATATCTCCCAATTTTCAAACAGGCTTATCCAACCTATCGCTGCTATATATATTTAAGTGCCCAAAACTGTCAAGATATTTGTTCTCTTCTCACATCCCCCCATTTTTTAAACCCGGTATTATCAGCTGGTATTTTTCGGTCCATGTGTTGCCATATTGGATGATATTATATCTCGTCACTCTCTCAAAGCATTTCTTTAGGACTTCTGAGATT
>JAAYQD010000275.1 GCA_012519465.1 Candidatus Cloacimonadota bacterium | reverse complement strand
TAAAATTTGGGTGAATGGCATGGTGAGCGAATATAACGGACAATTGCAGATGACGCATCCGGAGGTGGAAGTGGTGGATGATGAGGCGGAGGATGATTTTTGGAAGAAACGCCTGTGCCTGCCCGTCTATCCCTCCACGGCGGGGCTTACTCAGAAGGTTCTAAGAGGTTTGGTGCATCAGGCTTTTGCAATTTATGCCTCCACCATCCAGGAAAATCTGCCCCAGTTCATCCTGGAAAAACGGGGGTTCAGGGATAGAAATACGGCTCTGCAATTGATGCACTTTATCCAGACGCCCCAGCAGGCACCGGAAGAGAAGAGGCGCTTTGCCTATGAAGAGCTGTTTTTCACCCAGCTGCTGTGGGCACGGCATCGCTATTATCACGGCACCAAGGTGTTGGGCAATAATTTTCAGAATCGACAGCACTTTACCACCCAGCTCAAAAACAAGCTGCCTTTCCAGCTTACCACCGCTCAGAAGAGGGTGATCCGCGAGATTTTTAGCGATATGTGTTCAGATAAACAGATGTCTCGTCTGATGCAAGGCGATGTGGGCTCCGGCAAGACGATTGTGACGCTTTTTGCCATGCTGTTGGCGGTGGAAAACGGCTTTCAGGCGGCGATGATGGCACCCACGGAGATCTTGGCGGAACAGCATTATGAGAGCATCAAACGCTTTTTGGAAGGGATGCCCATCAAGGTGGCACTCCTCAAAGGAGGATCTTCCAAAGAGAAAAGGCAGACCATGGAGGATATCAGCCGGGGAGAATATCATATCATCGTGGGCACCCATGCCTTGATACAGGAGGGCGTGAGCTATCACAAGCTGGGCTTTGTGGCGGTGGATGAACAGCATCGCTTTGGCGTGCAGCAGCGTGCGGCACTTGCCAAAAAGGATAATCGGCCGGATTTGCTATATCTGTCTGCCACGCCCATTCCGCGCTCGCTTTCCATGACGGTGTATGGGGATTTGGAAGTGAGCGTTATCGATGAGCTTCCGCCTTCACGCAAGCCAGTGATGACGCGGGTGCGTTCCAGCCGCCAGATTGGATTGGTGTGGAAGGATGTGAGAAAGGAGCTGGAGAAAAAGCATCAGGTGTATGTGGTGTGCCCCTTGATAGAGGAATCCGACAAGGTGGACCTCCTGGATGCCCAGCGGCTGCATGAAGAGCTGGAGAAAGAGGTGTTTCCGGAGTACGTTAGCGAGCTTCTACATGGGCGGATGCCGGCGGCAGAAAAGGATGAGATTATGCGCCGGTTCAAGGCGGGCAAGATCAGCATTTTGGTTTCCACCACGGTGATCGAGGTGGGCGTGGATGTGCCCAATGCCAGCGTGATGGTGGTGCAGCATGCGGAGCGCTTTGGTTTGGCACAATTGCATCAATTAAGGGGGCGAGTGGGGCGCGGGGCAGCCCAATCCTATTGCTTTCTCATCGAGCACCAGCCCAATACCCGCATTTCCCGGGAGCGGCTGAACACCATGGCTTCCACCACTGATGGCTTTGTGATTGCGGAAAAGGATTTGGAACTGCGTGGACCCGGGGAATTCTTTGGCACAGAGCAGGCGGGGATGCCCAATTTCCGTTTTGCCAATCTGATCAAGGATCAGGACTTACTGAAAATGGCACGGGAAGATGCCTTTGAAATCATCCGTGAGGATCCCAATCTGGAGGCTGATTCCAATGTAAACTTAAAAAATATACTGCAGGCGCAACTGTCTAAGAAAGAGGAGCTTATCCAATATTAGTGTCTGCACTTTTGTGAATAAGGGTTGACTAATATCCCCTTTTCAAATCCAATGACCCATCCTAAAGAAAAGAATAATCTGAGGTAATAATGAAGAAGCTGATCTTTTTAATGACCCTGATCATAGCTTTTGGTGCAATCTATGCCGTAAAGTTTGATCCCGACTTTTTTCAATCCAAAACTATCATTGCCTGTTTTGACAAAGCATCCATCGGAAACGATACTGGCAAAATAGAATATTCTGTGCGCGACGGAGTGGTGAGCACCGGCATGGAAAGCTTTGACGAGCTGGCAATTAGATACAGAATCGTGGATATGCAGCAGATGCACCCCTACGTGAAGGTTCCCACCTGGCACGATGGGGCTATCTATCTGCAAAATCATTATCGTCTGTACTTGGATTCCAATGATCATATCGATGCAGCAGTGAATGCCATCCACAAAGATTTCAATATTGTGTATGCGGAATTGGAAGGCATCAATCGCAGCAAATATACCCCCAACGATCCGATGTTGACCTCCCAATATGTGCATCCCCGAATCCGTAGCTTTGAGGCGTGGGATTATGTGTTGGGCTCTTACGAGGTGAAGGTGGCAATCACAGACTCTGGCGTGAAATGGAACCATCCAGACCTGCGTGCCAATATCTGGATCAACCCTGCAGAAGCCCCCGGTATGACCATCAATTGGGATTCTGGCACCATCTCGGGCGGTGACGGCCAAGACGCCGGCGAAGGCGGAGGCAAGAAAGATGACCTGATTGGCTGGGACTTTGTGGGTAATGATAACAACCCCATCCAAAACTTTGCAGCAAACAATCACGGCACCCACGTGGCTGGATGTGCCGGAGCCGTTGGCGATAATGGCATCGGCGTGGTGGGAACCTCCCCCATAGTATCCATCATCAGCTGTAAAGGCGCCCCCGATAACACACCTTCCACCGGTATCCAATATGGATATGATCAGATCAAGTATTCCGCGGAAGTGGGTGCAGATATCATCAACGCAAGCTGGGGCGGACCCGGTCAGGGCGCATATCCCAACAGCATTGTAAATTATGCCACAGCCCTGGGAGCCTTGGTGGTGACAGCGGCTGGAAACTCTAACCTGGAGCATACCTCCAGCTATCAGGATTACCCTGCGGATTGCACCAATGCCTTGTGTGTGGCAGCCACCGATCAAAACGATATCAAGGCTGATTTCTCGGACTTTGGCTACACCATCGATATCTGTGCGCCGGGCGTATCCATTATGTCTACCATCATCGCCGGCAACAGCTATGAAGCGCTTAGCGGCACCTCGATGGCATCCCCCGTGGCTGCCGGAGTGGCTGCTCTGGTGAAGGCGCTGCATCCCAATATGACCCCGGCTCAGCTTACTCAACGCCTCAAAATGACCTCTGATTATATCTATGAGCTCAATCCCGGTCACGTGGATAAACTGGGCGCTGGCAGAATCAATGCCTATGCCGCCACGATGTATGACAAAATCCCGTATGTGACCATCGAAGATACCAATATCGAAGAACTGGCTGGAGATGGAGACGGAATCCCCAATCCTGGCGAATCCATCAAACTGAGACTTTCTTTGAACAACTTTTTGGATCCCTATACAGGGCTTGCCTGGCAACCGGCAACCGGCGTGCAGGCAGTTCTTTCCAGCAACTATCCCGGGGTAACCGTATCCAGTAATACCTCCAGCTTTGGCAATCTTTCCCCCGGCAGCACCATGTGGAACAACAGCGAACCCTTTGTGTTTGAGACCATTGCCGGACTTCCCTCCGAGCCGATTCCCTTTGAACTGACCGTGACTGCCAATCAAAATAGTGACGTACCCTTTACCAAAACACTGCCCTTTAGCGTGAGCCTCTCCAACGTGCAAGCTGGATGGCCAGTGAACGTGGGCGGAGCAGCCAATTCCAGCCCCATCATCATGAATCTGGATAACGACCCCCAGCGTGAGATTGTGTTCAGCGATCACACAGGCAACGTGAATATCCTCAAACCTGATGGCAGCCAGCTGGCGGGCTTTCCCCTCAACCTGGGTTCAAACGTGGTTGGCTCCATCGCCATGAGCGATGTAAACAATGATGGCATCAAGGAATTTGCCGCCTGTCTGCAAAATAATACCATCACCCTTTTCAACCAAAATGCGGAAATACTCTTTAGCGTTCCCGCCGGTGGAAGCCTGCGCAATGGCGTGGTGATAGCCTCTTTGGCAAAAGATTCCAACCATCAGCTGATTGCCAATACCCAAAATGGCAACGTGGTGGTGTTGGATACAAGCGGAAACCACTATCCAAACTTCCCCGTCTCCGTGGGCGGAGCCCTGTTGGGACCCCCTGCCGTGGCAGACCTCAATAATGACGGTTTTAACGAGATCATAGTAGCCACCCTCAATGGCCAGCTGCATGCGCTGGATAGCCGCAGTGGTGAAAATATCGCCGGCTTCCCCATTACCATGCCGGGCGGCTCTCCCAATCCCATCACCATCGCCAATCTGGATTCCGATCCCTATCCGGAAATCATCGTTACCACCAGCACTGGACAGATAGTTGCTTACAAGCATAATGGCAACCAGGTATTCCAAAAGAGTGCTGATGGTCCCATCAAAACCGGAGCCGTGGTGGCAGACGTCAATTCCAATGGTCAAAAAGAGATTATCGTGATTTCCAACTCCGGTGCTGTGTATTTCTTGAATCCAGATGGCACAGACCTGCCCAATACACCGGTGAGCGTGAACCAAGCAGTGGAATGCACCCCCGTGGTGGCAAAGTTTGACGGTGATGCCTATGCCGGCGTGATCTTTGGTGATACCAATGGCAGGCTGCACAGCGTGAGAGCTGATGGCACCCAATCCCCCAATTTCCCCATCACCATCGGCGGCAACCTCAAGGTATCCGCTGCACTCTCCGATATTGATCTGGATAATGACATTGATATCGTGATTCCCAACGATACCGGCTATTATGTGATCGATATCAAGCGCCCCGCCCAGAGCTATCTCTGGTATTGCTATCTGGGCACCTACAACCGTGGCGGCAATATCTATCAAGCCACTCCTGCGGATGATCCTGTGGTTCCTGCCATCGATACTGGTTTGATTGGAAACTATCCCAACCCCTTCAATCCCAGCACCACCATCAGCTTTAGCCTGCAACACAAAGCACCCGTAGAGATCAGCATCTACAACCAAAAGGGTCAGAAAGTGCATCAGCTGTACAATAATGAACTGCCCGCCGGTGAACACAGCCTGGTGTGGAATGGCAAAGATGACAATGGCAATCAGGCAGCCAGCGGCGTGTATTATTACAGGATGAAGAGCGGTACCTACACCTCCTCCCGCAAGATGATCATGATGAAATAAATAATGGATTAGTGGAGGCAAAGCCCTGTGACATCCGCCGGGCATTGCCTCCCGCTATTTTGATACAACTGCCCTGATACGATGTTTCACACATATTTGGGGCACATACCAAACAAAACTATTGACAGAAAAGGGCGGCTCAAAGAGCTTGCACCAAAGAATGCGTTCCGGAATAGCTCAGCGGTAGAGCGGGTGGCTGTTAACCACTAGGCCGGGGGTTCAAATCCCTCTTCCGGAGCCATTTTTTTTTGTCCTCAATTTTTGTGTGATGATGCAATCCCTCCTGATGCCTTATCAAGCCAGATTGAAGGCATCTCCCAAAGTGTGTTCCCCCATTATGAGTGACCAATATCAGGGGATACAAAAACATTTTCAGGGCGGCAGCAACAAGTGTTTGACCTCAAATATTATAACCTTTTTGTATCGTCATACCGTGTGGTTTATTATGGGCGCACCATGAATGGTATTGCGGCATTTAATCCCGCGTTTCCCTATGTATTATAGAGGGATGGTATCAGCCAAGTGAAAAGAGCCGGGGCTGGAAAGAGAGTGGGTGGAAAAGCTGAAACCCGATTTATATTGACAAAAAAGCCGACCTCCCAGAGTTTGTTCTTTTTACTGGACTTATAGCGTTTTGCTGCCCAAAGTTACATCTTGACAAGCGGCATTGATGCTGTATTTCAAGTAGCTGGGGAAACCCTTGTGGAGCCCCAGGCAGATAAATTATAAAGTGTTAATATCAAGGAGAATATAATGGCCGTTCCCAAGAAAAAGACCTCAAAGACACGGCGGAATAAACGTCGCAGTCACGATGCACTTGCCCTGCCGGCAGTTGCAATTTGTGGCAAATGTGGCGAGCCCAAGCGTCCTCACCACGTTTGTGAAAAGTGTGGCACTTACAACGGAAAGCAGATCTTAGCGATTAAGGAGTAGAGTGCGCATTGCCGTAGACGCCTTTGGCAGCGATCGGGCACCATATCCCGAGATCGAAGGCGCTGTATTGGCCATCAAGGAAGAAGTGTGTGACGAAGTGCTCCTTGTGGGTGATGAAGAGAAGCTTCAACCTGAGCTGGCCAAGTTTTTTTTTGATGCACAGCGTGTGAAGATAGTTCATGCCTCACAGCGCATCAGCATGGATGAAAACCCTGCCGTTGCCGTGAGAACCAAGCGTGATTCCTCAATGCGCAAAGCCATCGAGCTGCATAAGCAAGGCATGGCTGATGCTGTGGTGAGTGCAGGCAATACCGGTGCCTTCATGGCTGCATCCCTCTTGGTGTATGGGCGCATCCCCGGCGTGTCGCGTCCTGCCATCGCCATCACCTTTCCCACCCAATTACATCATGAGATCATTCTGGATGTGGGTGCCAATGTGGATTGTGATGCGAAGAATCTGTTGCAATTCGCCCAGTTGGGCAGTATCTATTACAAGCATTTCTTTGATACAGAAAACCCGCGTATATCCCTGCTCAATATCGGCGAAGAAAGTGCTAAGGGCAATTCTGTGAGCCGTGAAGCCTACCAGCTGTTATCAAAGGCTGAAGACCTCAATTTTATCGGAAATCTGGAGGGTAAGGATGTCTTGCGTGGCATCACGGAAGTGGTTGTTTGTGATGGCTTTGTGGGTAATGTGATGCTCAAAACCGTGGAAGGTGCAGTGCTTAGCATCTTCGATTTGCTAAAGGAACAATTCAGCAAGGATTGGGTAGCCAAGTTTGGCGCCCTCCTGTCTTATCCGGTGTATTCCTATCTCAAGAAAAAGCTGGACCACACGGAGTATGGCGGCGCCCTCTTGGTGGGGCTGAATGGCAACAGCATTGTGTCTCATGGACGCAGCAACGCCAAAGCCATCAAAAATGCCATCCGGGCTGCTGCCCGTATTGCCCGTTCCGGCTTTGTTTCACACAGCAAAGAGTATTTTGAGAGGTTGCAATAATGTCTCTTTATCGAGCCAAATTATCGAGCTTTGGCAGCAATGCCCCTGCCAAAATAGTGAACAACTTTGATCTGGAAAAGATTGTGGATACCACAGACGAGTGGATCCGCACCCGTACGGGTATGTCTGAGCGCCATCATTGCTCTGAAACAGAGGCAGCCAGTGATCTGGCATATCAGGCAGCGCTCAATGCCATCCAGGCATCTCAGGTGAGATTCAAAGAGATTGATCTCATCATCGTGGCCACCGTCACGGGAGATCATGCCTTTCCTTCCACCGCCTGCATTGTGCAGCACAAGCTGGGGCTAAACCACGTTCCGGCTTTTGATATCTCCGCCGGCTGCACGGGCTTTGTGTATGCTCTGGATATGGCAAAGCAATATGTGGAAAACGGAACGAAAAACCATGTGTTGGTAATAGGTGTGGACGTGCTCTCCAAGATCACCAATTGGGAAGACCGCAATACCTGCGTGCTCTTTGGTGATGGAGCTGGAGCCACCATTGTATCCCGTGCAGAGTCTTCCGATATCTCCCATATCATGGATACGCTGATAGATGCCGATGGCAGCATGGGAGAGCTGCTGATTCAAGCTGCGGGAGGCTCGCGCCAGCCTGCATCTCATGAAACCGTGGATCAAAACCTCCACACCGTGTATATGGAGGGTAATAAGATCTTCAAAAGCGCCATCCGTTCGATGTATGCCTCTACCATGGAACTTTTGAAACGCAACAAGATGACTGCAGAAGACGTGGATTGGGTGATTCCCCATCAAGCCAATCTGCGCATCATCGAGGGTTTGGCAAACAAGCTTAAAGTACCGATGAGCAAAGTGATAGTAAATATAGAGAAATACGGAAACACCTCTTCCGCCACCATTCCCCTTGCCGCTGATGAGGCCATCCGTAATAATAAGATACGCCGTGGCGATATCTTGATGCTCACTTCATTTGGTGCGGGGCTCACCTGGGG
>JAAYQD010000274.1 GCA_012519465.1 Candidatus Cloacimonadota bacterium | reverse complement strand
TCGGACGCCATCCGTGATATCTTCAACCGTAAAGGCGAGAAAGTGGTGGAAGACAACTTGAGAGCCTTGCAAGCCGGTATTGAGGCTTAATAATACAGCGGGGAGCGGGTGTAGTATCCGCTCCCTCTTTTTCCTTTGTCATAAGGGCATCCTTTATGCCGCCATCAAATACAATTTACCATGATCTGGGCTGATAAATGAACGAACTCTTGGTCTTTTCCGTATATGAAGTAAGCATGCACCTCAAACAGGTGGTTGAATCCCAAATCGAGGAGCTGTATGTGCGAGGGGAAGTAAGCAACTTTGTGCGGCACTCCAGCGGGCATATCTATTTCAATCTGAAAGATAATAATGCATCCATGCGGTGTACATTCTTCAAGCGCTCCAATGCAAGCCTCAATTTTGACATGCAGGAAGGGCAGGAGGTGGTGTGTTTTGGCAAACTGACCCTTTATGAAAAGAATAGTACATACAACCTGAACGTGTATAACGTGAGCCTCTCCGGCAAAGGGGATCTGAGCCAGCGCTTTGAGGCTTTGAAAAACAAGCTCAAGGAAGAAGGGCTGTTTGACAACGTGCACAAACGCACCCTGCCTCCATATCCATCCAAGATTGGGATAGTCACCTCCCCCACCGGTGCGGCATTGCAGGATATCAAGAACATCCTGGTGCGTCGCTTCCCCGTGCAGGTGGAAGTGTATCCCTCCCAGGTGCAGGGAGCGGATGCGCCACAGCAGTTGATTGCAGGAATAAAGTATTTTGACAGCCGGGATGATATTGATTTGGTGATCATCACCCGTGGCGGGGGTTCACAAGAGGATTTGTGGTGTTTTAATGATGAGGCTTTGGCACGTGTGATCTTCAAGAGTGTGCATCCCATTATCTCGGCAGTGGGGCATGAGATCGATTATAGCATTGCAGATTTTGTGGCAGATTTGAGGGCTCCCACTCCTTCTGCAGCAGCCGAATTGGCGGTTCCAGACAAAGCGGAGCTGATGAACTATCTATCATCTCTTGAAGACAGGATAAAGCTGAGGCTGAAGGTGCAATTTGACAAGGCAAAGGCAGAATATACAGAGCTGGCGCATGGCTTTGCCCTTGCCCATCCAGAGGCCATGTTGGAGCGGATGCAACAGCGGCTGGATATGGACTCTACGGAGCTGGAGCATCTTTCGCTGTTTACCCAGCCCTACCTGCAAAGCCTGCAAAGCGCTGAAAAAGAGCTGTTACAAAGGGGTGTAAGCCTCTTGAGGCAGATTCAGGAAACCCGCGCCAGTCTTGATAATAATGAAGCCTCTCGCTTGCAGGTGTTAGCCGATACGATGTTTGACAGATACAAGACAGCCTTGGCTCAAAAAGAGGAAATTCTGCGCCTAAACTCCTTGCAAAACCTGTTAAAGCGTGGGTTTGCGTATGTGGACAGCAAAAAGGGACATCTCAGATCTACATCGCAGGTGGAATTGGATGATGAGCTCTATATCCACCTCTCTGATGGACAATTGACCGCCTCTGTAACCAAGATTGACAAGGATTCACGTTGATGCGTCTGGTAAGTGCCGTTTTATTTGTTCTCATCCTATTGCCCAGCCTGTTGATGTCGGCAGAAATCCGTGCCCTCTGGGTGATGCCCTGGGATATCACGAGTGCGGACAAGATTGATGAAATGATCGAAGATGCCTTAGCTGCCGGGCAAACTGATCTTTTTATCGAAGTGCGCTATCGTGCGGATGCGCTTTATACTCAAAACCGTAAGGATGATACCTTTCCCAATCCCGAACCACGCAGCTATATTTTGGCTGATGATGGCTTTGATCCCCTGGAATATACGATAGATAAGGCAAAGCCACACAGGCTGAGGGTGCATGCCTGGGTGGTGGTATTCAATGCCACTCCCACTCTGCCTTCACTAGTGGAAATCAACCACATCTTCCGCAATCACTATGATTGGATTACCTTCGATAATAACCGCCGACGGATGACCAATGTGGAACAATTTGGTTACTTTATTGATCCGGGCATTCCGTCTGTGCAGGATTATGTCTTGAATGTGCTGTGTGATATCGTAAACGGTTATCCAGAGCTGGATGGCTTGCATCTGGATTATATCCGCTATCCTGATGCCAGCTTGGGATATCATCCCATTTCTGTGGAGCGTTATAACAATCATCGGGTTCAATATGGACATCTTACCTGGAACCAATGGCGCACACAGCTTATCACGGAGTTTATGCAAAGAACTTATCTGGCAATCAAGCAGATCAATCCTTCGATAATCGTAAGCGCGGCAGTGATAGCAAACTATCGGGATGCCACCATCGCCTACGCTCAAGACTGGCGCGACTGGCTGCAAAAAGGGATTGTGGATTGCCTGTATCCCATGGCATATCATCTCAAGATGTCTGAATTTACCAAGCAATTGGAATTCATGAAGTCTCTGGAGCAGGATTCGCGCATTGTGGTTGGCTTGAGGGCTTGGGATGCCAACGGGGGCTCGTTGATGCCCTTCAGATTCAATTCAAGCCAAAGATACAGCGTTTTGGACCTCGTGCCCCGTATTGCGCTGATACGCAAGATGGAATTTGCAGGTATTGCTCTTTTCAGCTATAGCGGCATCGTGAAGGGCGGGGCTTTACGATATCTCAGCTCGTTGTGTTATACCCCCGAAATATTGGCGGCAGTGGATGCCAGCAGCAACGCCTTCAATATAGACGTATCTCCTGAAGACTTGCCTCAATACTTTGCCGCACAGATTTCTGGCAACGCTAGTTCCGTTCATTACCAGCTCGAATTGTGCCTGCCTTATGAGGATAGTTGGGTGTGGGAATTGTGGACTTATGGCGAAAAGCTGCTCTTCAGGCGCAAGCGTTACTATCCGCAGGGGAACGTGACAGATTTGTGGGATGGAATGGTGGACGGAGCCCAAATCGAGGCTGGCACCTATATCTTGCGCGTCTATCCCGAAGAGGGCGGATATCAATACTATATACCTGTAGTGCTGACGGGGCTTTCCAGTATATGAACGATCGCAGCCATCAAGCCGGATTAATCACGTTGGCAGAGTTTTTCCGCTTTGGCGTCAAATCCATCATTGGCATCATATTGGCGAGGATACTTACCCAGGGGGATCTGGGCTCATACAGGCAGCTTTTCTTGATCTATACCACCATTTCCACCCTGATGTTGATGGGCATTCCCCAAAGCCTAATCTATTTTTTGCCCAAAATATCTGACGAGCAACAAAGGCAACGCCACATCGGCAATATCATGAATCTCAGCCTCCTGCTCTCAGTCATATTTGCCCTTGTCCTGCTGCTGTTGAGGCAGCCAATAGCCATTAGATTCCAAAATCCACAGCTCAGCACTCTTCTCATCATCTACGCCGCATATCCTCTGATGATGTTTTCCACATCGCTATATAGCTATGTGATGCTGGGATTGGGGGATGCAGGAGCGGCAGCTCGCTTTACCATCTTTAGCGTGGTGACAGATGCCATCCTCATCTTAGGTGCGGCATTCATAAGCAGGGAACTGGTGTGGATAGTGAGCGCCGTCATCGCTGCATCCTTCCTGCAATGGCTGTATACAAGGATCAAGCTGCACCAGTATCGGGCGCCATGGAGGCTGGATATCCCCTTTTATAAAGCTCAATTTGCATATGCTCTGCCCTTGGGAATATCGTCTCTCATCAGCATGCTGAGCATACAGTTGGATAAGATCGTGGTCTCCTCATTTTTCACGCCTGCCCAGTTTGCCGTGTTTTCCATCGGAGCCATGGAGCTGCCCTTCATCTCCATCCTCACCAATTCCGTCAATTCCGTGCTGTTGCCCGGGATGAGCAAGGCGGAAAGCAAAGACGAGATGAGCCAGCTCTTCAGGGCTGCCGTGCGCAAAAACGCCCTCTTTATCCTGCCCGTCGCTCTGCTCTTTTACCTCTATGCCCCACAGATTATCACTCTGCTTTATACTGATCTTTACCGGGAGGCGGTTCCCTTTTTCAGAGTCTATCTATATATCCTGCCCCTGCGGGTGGCTACTTTTGGGATGGTGTTTATGGCTTTGGGCAAAACGCGGGTTGTGATGTATAATGCCATCTTTCTCTTGTGCAGCAATCTCATCCTCAATCTGATCCTGGTAAAAACCATGGGGATGATCGGAGCGGCGATTGCCACGGTGATTGTCACGGTGTTGGCGGTGTTATTCTATATGCTTTTGATTAAGTTCAAACTACGTTTTCAGCTTGGCAAGTTGTTGCCTATTGCTCCTTTGATCAAGACTGGGCTGGCTGCTGTGGTTGCCTTTGTGGCGAGCTATTATTTCGTGCAAATAAGCCCTTCCTGGCTGGTGCAGGCTTTGGGCGTGGGAGTATTTATAATTGTCTATCTCTTGGCTGGATATCTCTTTAAGGCAATCCTGCCCTATGATATTGAACTGCTGCGCAGCTTTGCAGGCCGCTTTATCAAGAGAGTGAAAGAATGAACTTTTCTGATAGGCAAACTTGGGAAAACTATGATAAGGACAAGCAGGTTACCCGCCGCGCGGAGGTGATTAGAGGGCTTATTCCCTCAGATACCGGCAACATCCTCGATG
>JAAYQD010000273.1 GCA_012519465.1 Candidatus Cloacimonadota bacterium | reverse complement strand
GGGGCGCAGCCTGCCGGATCAGTTTATTATCATAGATGAAGCGCAAAACCTCACTCCCCACGAAATGAAGACCATTATCACCAGAGCCGGAGAGAATACCAAGCTGGTGCTTACAGGTGATCCATATCAGATTGATATCCCCTATTTGGATTCCCAGAGCAACGGCCTCTCCGTAGCCGTGGAAAAGCTGAAAGGCGAAGAGATGGTGGGGCATATGACTTTGGACAAGGGCGAACGCTCCAAACTGGCAGACCTTGCTGCCAAATACTTTTAACAAGCAGGCTGGATGGAAAGCAAAGACCGTTCTTGGGTGGAGATAGACCTCAGCGCATTCAGGCACAACCTGCGTGCTCTCAAAAAGCACTGTGATCCCCATCAGCAGTTTATGCAGATAGTGAAGGCTGATGCCTATGGGCATGGTGCCATCGAAATCAGCAGAGTGGCTGTGGATGAAGGCGCCTCCCTCCTGGGAGTGGCAAACGTGGAAGAGGGGAAGCTGCTCCGCATACAAGGCTGCAATAGCCCCATCCTCATCCTATCCCCCTCCCTCCAAAGTGAGTGTGAGGAGATTGTGAGCTACCAGCTGGCAGCGTCTGTATCTGATATCTATTTTGCCAAAGCATTAAGCGCTGCAGCCGCTTCTCATAATGTATCTGTAAAAGTACATCTGAAGATAGATAGCGGTATGCACCGCAGCGGAGTGGCGTTGGAGCACTTTCCAGCTCTTTGGGAGGCAGTGAGCGCTCTCCCCCACCTTGAGGTGGAAGGTATCTTCTCCCACTATGCCAAAAGCGAGAACGACATCCAGTTCAGCAAACAACAGCTTGATTCCTTCCACTCTGTCATCGCTCCCTATCGTGACAAGGTAAAATATATTCACATTGCCAATAGCTCCGCCCTCATCAATTCCCTTTCTGAAGGAGACAATCTGGTGCGTTTGGGCATCCTCAGCTATGGCGTTTACACAGATGTTAGCCAGGCAGATCGCATCCAGCTGGAACCGGTGATGACTTTCAAATCCCACATTGCGCAAATCAAAGACATCAAGGCAGGGGAAGGCCTGGGCTATAACCTGAGCTGGACAGCCCCTCACAACACCCGCTATGGAGTAATCCCCGTGGGCTATGCCGATGGCTATGACTTTATGCTCTCCAACCGGGGGAAGGCTCTGATACAAGGAAAGCTTTGCCCGGTAATCGGCAGAATCAGCATGGATATGACATGCGTGCTGTTGGATGGTATCCCGGATGTAGCTTGCGGAACCACCGTGAGCCTGATGGGTGTGGGTGATCCCGCCCTGCGTGTGGAAAGCCTTGCTGCCAGCTACGAAGGCTCCTCCTATGAACTGCTGTGTCAGGTGGGACGGCGCGCCCGGCGTTATTACCTGGAGGAAGGCAATCTCTCCCATCTGGCGCCCATCGCCCGCAGAGACTTTGTATCCAGTGATTTCACTGATTCCAAACTGAGCCAGATTATCCAATCCGCCATCAGCCAGAGATTGCGTGATGAAGAGATTGGAGAGCTGATCTCACGTGAAATCCTGCGCGTCTTCTTCTTTAATAAAGATCAGGACATCCACTACCGCAAGGGCTTTATCCACCACATCAGCCTGCAGGATTCTGATAATGAACACTATTGGCGTGCACACACCCGCCTTGGTTTTAGGAAGATATTGCAAAACGACTACTTTATAGTGGCATGCGCCACGTCTGATGCCGCCTTGAGGAAGTACTTTATGCGCAAGGATGTGGAATACCGCTGGTTGATGGATGATAGCTTTGAACTGGATGAGGGTGCCTTCGAGCTGAGTGAGGTGTATGTAAACGACATCCGCCTGGAGGTGAGGGTAAAGCGCCAGAATAACTGCCTGGAGCTCTATTGCCACCATCCTTTATTAGAGAGCCTGGTGGGCACAGAGGTCTCTTTCCGCATTGATACCGCATCCTACTATCCCAAAGCCTCCCACCAGCTGAGCGTCTTTATCAATGAACTTACCCACGGCGTGAAAGTAAGCCTGGATTACCCTCCTTCAATATCCAGCATGGAGGTGGTCACCGTATTTTCCGGCCAAAACCGCTATCCCACTGTAACCCGAGAAGAGGGTAAGATAACGGTCCATACCCGGGATGAAGAGTGGGTATTCCCGCAATCTGGCGTAGTATTTGCATATTAGAGCAGTTTAAGGTAAAAAAGGAGTTTAACATGCATAGAGGATTTTTGATGGTAGAATTGCCGCTTCAAGGCCGCTTGGATGCATACAAACAACGCTTCCTGCCATACAAGGCAGGGCTGGATAAATCGCAATAGATATGAATAACAGCCCTGCACGTCTGATCCTGATTGGAGGCGGAACCTGCTCTGGCAAAACCACCATCGCCAAAGCAATAGGCAAGCGCATTTTCGACCTCAAATCAGTGATAATCTCCCATGACAACTATTACAAAGACCTCGGTCACCTCAGCCCTGAGGATGCCAATCGAGTAAACTTTGACCACCCGGATTCCATTGATGTGGATTACCTTATGCAAGACGTGAAGCTGATGCTGAAGGGCAAGGCGGTAAACGTGCCTCAATATGACTTTATCACCCATCGCCGCAGCGAAGGCACCCTCTGCATCGCCAATGCCGATGTGGTGATCCTGGAAGGTATCTTTGCCCTCTATTATCCGGAGTTGATCACGCTTTCAGACCTCAAGATATTTGTGGATACCGATGCAGATATCAGGCTGGCACGCCGTATTCAAAGAGACACCGTGGAGCGTGGGTTCGATGTGGAATCCGTGCTCTTGCAGTATTTGGAGACCGTGAAGCCCTCCCACCAGGCATTCATCGATCCCAGCAAAAAGAATGCCGACGTCATCATCCCCGGAGACAGGGAATTTGACAAAGCTTTATATATGTTAAATGCTTATTTGCAGTACAGCCTAAAAACACAGTGACAGAAGCAGTTTTACGCTTTTTCTTGACACAGTGATGCCCTGTTTCTTTTTGGGCTCAATAAACGTTCTCAAGGAGTTTCCTACACTAACATGGAAAATCATAGGATAAATAGCCACCCCATCCTGCCCGTACCACAACGGGAGGAAATCATGTTTAAATTTAACGATCAACCGCTTTTGGCACAGCGGGGAGAGATGATAGCCTCCGCCCTGATAGCCAACGGTATTTCCATCTTTGGACACCATCACAAAGATGGCAGCGCACAAGGCATTTATTGCGCCAATGGCCAATGCGCCAAATGCACAGTCATTGCAGACGGAATGCCCGTAAAATCCTGCATGACTGAAGTGATGGAAGGAATGGAGGTGCAGAGTGTGGAAGGCTTGCCCACCCTGCCAGAGTCAGATTATGTACCGGATAGACCGCGCATTGAACAGCTGGAAACAGAGGTGCTCATCATTGGAGGTGGTCCTGCGGGACTGTCTGCCGCAATAGAATTGGGCAAACAAAACATCCGCACCCTGGTGGTGGATGACAAACACATCTTAGGCGGCAAGCTGGTATTGCAAACCCATAAGTTCTTTGGCTCTGAGGCCGACAGCCGGGCTGGCACCCGTGGACATGATATTGGCAAGATTCTGGCACAAGAGGTGGCGGCATACCCATCAGTAGATGTGTGGACCAAAAGCACCGCACTCTTTGTATTTAGTGACAAGAAAGTGGGCATCCTCAAAGATGGAGTATATAAGATTGTAACGCCCTCCCGCATCCTCAATGCCGCTGGAGCCCGGGAAAAGTTCCTCAGATTCCCCGGCAACCATCTCTCGCGAATATACGGTGCCGGTGCCTTTCAAACCATCGTCAATAGGGATCTCATCCGTCCCACAGAACGTCTATTTATAATCGGAGGCGGCAACGTGGGATTGATTGCTGCCTATCATGCGCTACAAGCCGGCATCACCGTTGTAGGCTTGGCAGAGGCAATGCCCTCCTGTGGAGGCTACAAGGTACATGCAGACAAGCTCAGACGCCTGGGCGTTCCCATCCATACCTCCCACTCAGTTCTCTCTGCCAATGGCGATGAGGCGGTGGAATCCATCACCATTTGCAAAGTGGATAATAGATTCAAGCCCATTCCCAATACAGAAAAGAGTTTTGAGTGCGATACCATTCTCATCGCTGTGGGCTTGGATCCATTGGCAGAATTCACCCTGCAGGCACAAGCCGCCGGCGTACCCATCTATGCCGCTGGGGATGCACTGGAAATAGCAGAGGCATCATCAGCAATGTTCAATGGCAAGATTGCCGGGCTCAAGATTGCCGCCGATTGTTTGGCAGGGATCAGAGAGGTACAAGCCATCCCCGCAGAATGGTATGCCAAAGCGGAAGAACTGAAGAAGCATCCCGGTAAAATAAAGGAATATCAAGGCAATTTGCCCACCCAAGGCGTATTCCCCGTCATCCATTGTTCGCAAGAAATCCCTTGCAACCCCTGCACCACCGTGTGCCCCACAAATTCCATCCACACCGAAGACGGCAGCCTGATGGGCTTACCCCTCTATGACGGCAATTGCATCGGCTGCAACAAATGCCTGCTCATCTGCCCCGGACTCGCCATAACCCTTGTGGATTACAGACAGGACGCCGCCTTCCCCACCGTCACTTTGCCTTATGAAATCACCAACATTGTCTTTGCCAAAGACGACATGATCAATTTGGTGGATATAGACGCGGAGCCACTGGGCAGCTACCCCATTCTAAGCGTGCAGGAGATCAGGAACCGTCAAACCCAGCTCATCAAAGTAAAGGTACCTGCCGAGATAGCCAGGCAAGTGGCATCCTTCATCATCCAAGACGCCTCCCGGAGCCAGCCTTTGCCGGAACCCATCCTGCTGCATAGGATGGCAGATGATGCCATGATCTGCCTTTGTGAAAGGGTGAGCGTGGGACGCGTACGTGAGCTGGTTAAAACAGGCATCACAGACCTGAACCAGATCAAGGCAATCACCAGAGCCGGAATGGGACCCTGTGGCGCCAAAACATGTGAAACCCTCATGAGAGGCATCCTGCGCGAAGAAGGCATTCCCACCGAGGATGTGGTGCCCAATACCCGCCGCCCTGTATTTGTGGAGGTTCCCCTCGAAGTATTTCCAGATGGAGAGTAAAAATGCAAAAGACTTATGACGTAATCATCATTGGCGCCGGATCAATAGGACTTCCGGCAGCGCTAAGCCTGGCAGAACAGAAATTGAAAGTATTGGTAATAGATGCCGCGCATGGTCCCGGGCAAGAAAACAACAAGAAAGCCATTGGCGGTGTGAGAGCCACTCACAGCGATTTTGGCAAAATCAACGTGTGTCAACGCTCAATTGAAATCCTCAAAAACTGGCAGGAGGAGCGTGGTGATGATATAGGCTGGATCTCCAATGGGTACAGCTTTCCTGCATGGGAACACACTCTTGCAACCACACTTTTATCTCAAATCAAAGTCCAGCACAGCTTTGGGCTCAATATCACATGGGTGGGCGCCAAAGAATACAACGAGCTGGTACCCGGTATCAACATGGAAAATCTGATAGGATCCACCTATTCCCCGGAAGACGGCTCCTGCTCGCCCCTGCTCACTGCCTCAGCATACTATTTTCATGCGCTGAGGGCGGGTGTTGAGTTTAAGTTTGGACACCGGGCATTGGGCTTTGAGATGGTGTATACGCGCATTGTTTCCTGCCGCACAGATAAAGGCGAATTCCATGCCGCCGGATTCATCAACGCCGCTGGCAATCATGCCCGTGAGATAGGCGCCATGGTGGGTTCTGATGTAAAGGTCTTCCCAGATAATCATGAGGCTGGCATCACAGAGCCTGTAGCTCGCTTTTTTGGACCCATGGTTATCGATTTGCGCTCCCGTCCGGGTTCCTCAAACTTTTATTTTTATCAAAACCACGAAGGACAGGTCTGCTTTTGCTACACTCCGGAGCCTCCGATCTTGGGGATAGATAATCGCAGCACCAGCGAGTTTTTGCCGCATTGCTCCAAACGCATGCTGGAAGTTTACCCCCGCCTGCGCTATCTGAAGGTGCGCCGCACATGGAGAGGACAATATCCCATGACGCCGGATGGCTTCCCCATCGTTGGCTATATGAATGAGTGTACAAACCTGCTGCATGCCGCGGGAATGTGTGGACAGGGCTTTATGCTGGGCCCCGGTATGGGGGAATTGCTCAGCCGCATCTTCCTCACCACTGCCACTCACGATGATATGAAGGTGATGCAAAGCTTTAATCCCTACCGCGATTATAGTGGCAAAGAAGCTTTAATGTAGTTTCCCGCCCCCTTTTCTCCCTCTTCTTCCTTATTAACCACCCTTGTCTCTCCCTTGTCTCGACATGG
>JAAYQD010000272.1 GCA_012519465.1 Candidatus Cloacimonadota bacterium | reverse complement strand
TGCTGGAGGATTTCCAAAAACACCTTGCCGCCCTGCCAATCGCTCAACTCTGCGGGGATTTCCTCTATCACCAGGGAGGAGCCGGAAAACTTCTTTACTACAAACCCCGTCTTTTCCAGCATCTCCATATTCTCTTCAATCAGCCGTTTCACCTCAGCGGTGATGTAGGAGGGGATATCCACCACCAGCGGTACGATCAGCTTTTGCCGCGTGGGCGGAGCGCCGTGTATCCTATGTAAAAGGCGCTCATAAATGATGCGTTCATGCGCCGCATGCTGATCTATAATCACCAGCCCATCTTCCACCTGCACAAATACATAGGTATTGTGAAGCTGCCAGGGATTGATATAGTCTTCCTCGCTTTTTAGCAGCACGCTAATGCCCGGCTCCCTGGTTTCATGTGTGGGAATGGGGGCGGCGTCTGCTTCCGGCTGGGATGGCTCTTCGTCAGAGGCTGCCTTTTGTGGAGGGGGTTTAAAGAGATCATCCTGCCACAATTGTTCAAACTCTTTCTTATATTCCGAATAGCGCGGCACCTCCACCCGGCTCCTATAGATGCTCTGCTCCAGGGTGCTGGCTTCAGACACTGCCGCCGCTTGGTGGAATTTCTCCCGTGCTGAGGCAAAGATATCATCCTCATACCGCGTGAGGGCATCCGTGAGGGTGGAATGCACCAGCCCATGCAGCCTTTGCTGTTCCCTAAAGCGCACCTCCAGCTTGGCGGGATGCACGTTCATATCAATCTGTTCCGGAGGCACGGTGATGAAAAGCAGATAGGGCGGAGTGCTGCCCTTTGCCCAGGCTCTGGTTTTCAGGATGAAGGGCTCGTAGGCGCTGCGGATGGCATGGCGCAGGGTTTTATCGCTGATATATCTGCCATTCACAAAGGTGTATTGGATGTCTATCAGCCTGTCCCTGCGCTCTTTAAGCCCAAAGATATAGCCGCTCACCTCATAACCGCTCATGCTGTTGGACACGGTGATCAGATCGTCGTCTTCCAAAAATGCGCTGCCAAAAACCTCTGCCATCCTCGTCTCCAACTGCTCCGTGGCGATATAGGTGTGCAGGGTGCGCCCCTCGGAGATGAGCTTGAAGCTGATCTGGGGCCAGAGGATTGCCTGATAGTGAAAGTACTTGAGGATATGCCTCAGTTCCGTCTGTGCACTGCGCAAAAACTTCCTGCGCGCCGGCAAAGCCTTAAACAGCCCCTTCACGGTGATGTTGGTGCCCACATTGGAGGCAGTGCGGTCTATATTGCGCAGCCTCCCGTGGGAGAATTCCACCTGCGTGGCCGTCTCTTCATCAGCCTGTCTGGTGATAAAGCTCATATTGCTCACCGAGGCGATGCTGGGCAATGCCTCACCCCGGAAGCCCAGGGAATCGATGTGGATGATATCTTCCACATTCCTGATCTTGCTGGTGGCATGGCGCTCAAACGCCAGCAGGGCATCATCATAGCTCAGGCCATGCCCGTCGTCTGAAACCTGAATCAAATCCCTGCCGCCTGCTTCCAGCGCGATGGTGATGGTCTTGGCACCGGCATCGATGGAGTTTTCCACCAGTTCTTTCACCACCGAGGCGGGGCGTTCTATCACCTCTCCGGCGGCTATTTTGTTGCGTACATCCTCAGATAAAACCTTGATAATACTCATTTTAATACCTGAATACAGAACCGTTTGTGAATTCCCTGATAATCGAATTATGCGGCACCAAGGCATCGGGGATATCCCTCACGTGGGAAAGCATGCCCAAAAGCCGAGTGGATTCCATGTAGGCGCTACTGTTTTTGGATACGTTTTGGAGCAGCTTCCATGCGTGTTTGCGCAGGATGCCCAGCTCGTAGGTGAGGCTGCTATTGAACATATAATCTGCGTTTTCCTGGAAGGGGAAGATGTTCTTTTCTTCGCCTTCACGAACGTCCACCCAGCGGGTGAGGGTCTCTCGGGCAGAGTAACCCCGGTATTGGTGGTCTCTCACCATTCTGCGCAACAGTCTGCAATCTGTGGTGGGAATGCGGTTGTGGTTGTCTATATTGAGCTGATTGAGGGCGCTCACATAAATTTTCACCTTGTTCTTGGCGGGCACGGAGGCTGTCAAAAGATCATTCAGCCCGTGAATCCCCTCCATCACCAAGACGTCGTCTTCGCCTA
>JAAYQD010000271.1 GCA_012519465.1 Candidatus Cloacimonadota bacterium | reverse complement strand
TCAGCCTTCTTATGAATATGACTACCTCTTGCCCTCCTTCCAAAAGGTCAATGGCGATGCCGTGGGCGGAGGCATCCTTGCCTGGCATATCAATGAAGACCTCATCTATCATCAGGGCGTCTTTGATGCAGACGGAAGCTGGGTCTCAAATTATGAAAATAATACCGTCAATACAGATTACAACAATCGTGGTATCAGGGTGATAGAGGCAGATGCCATGCCGGATATTGGCAATATCTTTTCCTGGCATTGGACGGGCACGCCCTATGAATACTTTTTCAAATCCAAGCCCGTGCTGAATACCGAGGGTGCATTTGCAAATTGGTCTCTGCTGCCTTGGACACCAGTGTTTAATGCCACCAGCAAGCCCGCCCTCACCGATTATAACGGCGTTCCATCACTGTATTGGCTGGATGGCATCAGCAATCCTGCTGCCGTGATGAATTTTACCCTCAAAAGTGGCTTCTTCGATGAAGGCGAGGCGTTGGCGATACCTGCTGGAGCCAAAACTGCGCCCATAATCGATACCAGCTTTGCCACAAACCTGCTGCCCCTGATCACGCCGGAAGGAATATATCTGTATAGCACTGATCCTAATGGTTGGTTTGACATGATGGGCTTGTACCCCCTTGAGGGCGGAGCAGGCAGATTCCCAATTATCAAAAGCAACCAAAGCTTTCACCCTTACCCGGAGCTGCTGATAACCCTTGATGACCGCATCAGGATAGTGGCGTTTTGGGATGACGATCTGGATTGTGTGGATATAGATTTATCCCTGCCGCCCAGCATCGAACCCTTGGAATATCAAGATTACGTTTTTGCAGCCACTCAAGACGCTGTATTTAGGATTCAGGATGGCTCCATTACTGCCATCCTCGATTATCCCAATGCCCAAAAACTGAAAATGGCAGATGGCAGGCTCTACATCTTCGCTGGCAGAAATGTGAAAACAGTGAATCCCGTCACAATGGAATATATAGATAGCATCCTCCTGCCGGGAGATTTGGGAGATTTTGAGCCTGTAATATTCAGAACCCCAGGGGAAGAGGCTGTTGTCTTTGTGCCGGATAATAGCGGCAATATCTACCAATTACGCGGCAGCAGCTTTACGCAGATATTTAGCAATAATACAGGATACTTGCCCACACAACTGGGAATTATGGCAAATGAAAGCCATAGCCCGATCCTCTTCTTTGGTTTGGGAGATAGAGCTTATGCCATGCAGATGGATGGAACTCTGCTGGATGGATTCCCTTATCGGGAAGGGCGCTTTTCCTATCAGACTGGCAGGCAGGTGTTTGCCCTTGAGACTGCTGATGGGCTCATGATGCAATTGCCCATCCCAGGCAAAGGATATCTCGCCATCTCCCTGGAGCCCACCTCCAATCCATATTACTCGCTGAGCTTGCCTACCGATCTTGGCAATGAGCAGATCCATTATGATGCTGCCGCCAAGCTCTTGTATTGGCATTACACAGATGAGGATAATCGATTGCATTATCAATCTGTAACTGTCCACGAAGACCCCCTGCTTTGGAGAGGACACCTTCATGGAGAATTCTTGGGCAACATCCAAAATCCACCGGCATCAGACAAGCCGCTTACCGCCTATGTATACCCCAATCCCGTGCAGGCTTCTCCTCTGCGGGTGAAACTGCAGAATCTCATTAAACAGCCCATCACCATCAATATATACGATGCGGGCGGCACCCTCGTCTTCAAACAGCATTATGATGATAACGGCATGGCAGAGCGCGATATACAGATTGCGCATCAATTTGCCAGCGGAGTGTACTTTCTTACTGTTCAAAATGGTTCCCAACGCTCACGGCTCAAATTTGCCGTGATAAACTAAGCATATTTGTGAGGTTATTGATATGAAACGCTTTATCTTAATTATCTTAGCCCTCTCATTTCTCTTTTCGTTATGGGGCGAGCAAAGCATTGAGGAGATGATCTTTGGACCGGAGGCAGGCAAGGAGCAAAAGCCTGATTTTTCCGCTGAGGAAGACCTCATCAGGGTAAACTTTCAAAAGAAAGATGCCCGCAGAGCCATGCTGTATTCGATGATCTTGCCGGGTGCGGGTCAATTTTATGCAGATCGCAGTGCAATCACCACCTGGGTCTTCCCCGTGATTGAAGCCGCCATGATCGGCGGCATCGTCTACTATAATATCTCCGGAAACAATAAGACTGATGATTTTGAGCACTATGCAACCGAGGAAACCGTCACCCAAACCTTCACTTATACTGTGAATGGCACGGACTATGAATATGAATATACGGGTAAACGCTATGACAGACACAGACAGATCAGCACACAGGAAGTGCTGAAGGGTATGTATCCTCATGACATCTATGATGATTCTTACTTCAGATTGGATAGCTCCAATACCCAACACTTTTATGAAGACATAGGCAAGTACAACAAGTATCTCTTTGGTTGGGCGGATTGGTATTATAACTTTGCCACCCACCCCGCCACGGGTGAATTCATTCTGGATAATGACGAATTTAAGGAAGTGTGGCTTTTTAGGGATGAACACGACCAGCAGCACCTGCGCTGGGAAGCAAGTGTAAGGATTGAGGACTACTTGAACCATCCCACAGATTATCATGCCTACGGCATCATTCCCAGCTCTGTCAAGGCCTCTCCCTGGCGTCAGGAATACATTCAAATGCGCAAGGATGCCAATGCCCAGTATGCAAACGCTCGTTTATTTACCATAGGCTTGGCTTTCAACCATCTGGCAAGTGCTTTGGATGCCGTGAGAGTGGCAAACAATGCCAACAAAACATATCTTACCCAAAACATGCTGAGATTCAACTACTATGCCACCGTCAAGGATGGCAATCTTCAGCCCAATATGGGTTTGAGCCTGGTTTTTTAGATGATGCGCACCATACTTTTTACCTTGGTCCTGCTCATTTGCGCATTGCCGCTTTTTGCTTTGCCCCGCATTGCTTATGTGGGAATGTCTGCGGCGTTGCCAGGAACATCCGAATTGGTATTGGATAAACCCATTAGAGGCGGCGTGATGCTAACGGCAGATTTGATTTCCCTCATCACCTGGATGGGCTATCGCAATGAAGTGGCGGATTATACAGACAGCTACAAACGCTATGCCCAACAGTATGCCGGAGTGCCCATCACCACGGGTGACCTCTACTATCGTCACATTCAGTCATATAATAGCAGTGACGATTTTAACGCCAATCAGGAAATGATGGCGCGCAACTACTATTTATTGTACAATTATGATCCCGATGCCTTTGCCCAGTATCTGGAGGCAAACCTCTATACCGAAGAGGAAGCCTGGCAGTGGCAAAGCCCCGATCATCAACAGGAATACCGCGTCTTGAGGCGCAACCGGCAAAAAGCAGCCATGTATCAAAACCTGGCTTTGGGTGCCCTCATCTTGAACCGTGCCATCAGCGTGGTGGATGCCCTCTTTCTCAGCAGTTCCTCCGGCAAAAAAGCCATACCCGTCTCTTTTGAAGTGACGCCGGATAACAGCGTATTTGTAAACTACTCTTTAGAATTTTAGGATTGTGATAGCTATGCGAAAATATATTCTACTTGCCTTGATGCTGGTCATTGGCATCTCTTTATTTGCTCAAAACAGGGGTGTGAAATTTGCCAAATCTCTTGCCATACCTGGCATTTCCCAGATTTCTGATGGCAAGAGCTATGGCTATGCAATGCTTGCCAGCGAAGCCGTCATCATCGGCAGCATGATCTTTTTGAACAACGAAGAAAAGCTGAGATATCAAGAAGCCTACGATTACGCCCTCAAATATGCCAATATCGCCCCGGGCAAATATCCTGAAACCTATCTGCGAGATTTGGGAAGGTATAATAGCGGAGGCTTTGATGCGGATGGATACAATTCCCGCATCCTCAAGGATGCCCTCAACCTGTACCCTCACGATCCAGAACAGCAACAGGCATATATCAACCAGAATGCCTATCCGGAAGAGATGTTTTGGGCGTGGGATTCACCTGCCAATCGGGCTCGCTATGGCAGCATCAGAAAATCAGCCCATAACCTGAGGGATTATGGCAAGCTGGCGATTGGCGTGCTCTTGGTAAACCATCTGGTGAGTGGCATTGATGTATTGAGGTATAGCGGCCAGGAAAACCGCCCCCAGCTCTCCTTGGGCATTAAAGATAATAACCCCATCTTAAACCTGAGCATAAAGTTCTGACCCTGACAATGCAGTAAAACCCCCTCTGTCCGCACTTTAAAACTGATTATAGTGTTTCTGGTTTGTTATGATTCCAGCTTCACCTTCTTAAACATTTTCCCTCTCTTGCCACCTCCTTCCCTGTTAGATGCCCTTGCGATGCCGTTGCGATACCCAGCGGTTTGCTGGGTATCGCAACGGCATCGCAAC
>JAAYQD010000270.1 GCA_012519465.1 Candidatus Cloacimonadota bacterium | reverse complement strand
TGCCGTTACAACATTCACCTTTACCCCGGTTTCTGATTCATAATCGGTGGCAATCCTTTGGTATACTTCCGCTATCTCGGGTTTAAAGTTCAGAAAATAAATCTCCATCGCTTTTTCGGATACAGCAGAGGGAACTGGCTGGTTTGCAGAATCATTTGAACCATTTAAAGTTTGCTGGTTTGAATCCAGAGGGACGAAAACACAGGAAGTCAGAGAAGTCACAATGATTACTGCTAAGAGAATCACGAGTATTTTTTTCAATTTACACACCTTCCTTTACAAGCAGTATGCGCTCTTGTTGCAGACAAAGAACCATGAACAAGGATTTACTGCTGATATACAATAGATTATTCAAGCGATTGCATAAATATGATTGGAGTGATACATCCTTTTCGAACTGATGTGCTGTATGCCTTGACAGCAAAAGAAAAGATACTTCTCCATCAAATACCTCTCCCATTCTTACCTATAGATCGCATATATGGTAGTACAAGATGTTTTTCTTGCAGAACAGAAAACTTTTCTTAAGTTCGCGCATATATTAATAACGCAATCGTTTGCACGATAGATGTGATAATCAGGAAGTGTGTAAGAAAAAAATCAAAATTTGCTTGCTCTATCTTTTTGTTGTATGTTTCTTTTTTGCTTCGCTCAGTGTTACGAATACAGCAATGTCTGAAACGAGTCATGAGTTTTTTTCATGGGATAACTCAACCATTTACTTTGTAATGACAGACAGGTTTGTTGACGGAGACCCTTCCAATAACCACTCTTACGGCAGAGAATTGGACCGTTACGGGAACCCCTATCCGGACTACAAAAGCAAGGTTGGAACCTTTCATGGAGGTGACCTGAAGGGCCTGACACAGAAACTGAACGAAGGATACTTTACTGATCTGGGGGTAAACGCCATATGGATTACCTCACCCTTCGAGCAAATCCACGGCTGGGTTGGCGGCCTCAATTTCAGGCACTATGCCTACCACGGGTATTATGCTCTTGATTATACCGAGGTAGATAAAAACATGGGGACAAAAGAGGACCTGAAGACTTTTATTGATACAGCCCATGAAAAAGGAATTAGGGTTATTTTTGATGTGGTGCTTAACCATCCCGGCTATTTGAATATGAAAGATATGGCCGAATATGGCTACGGAGAGCTGATAAACGACTGGCAATCCTATTACTATGATCAACCTGAAAGCAGCGCTCATTATGATACATATGATGATTATATCGGATATACATCTTCATGGCTTTGGGGTAATTGGTGGGGCCCCGACTGGATACGGACTTCACCACAGGCTCCGGGGTATGATGCCGGAGGAAATACAGATCTGACACTGACCCTTTCGAATCTGCCTGACTTTAAAACCGAATCAACAAAAGAGGTTGGACTTCCTGCTATATTGGCTGCCAAATGGGATAACAACAAAGAGGATCAGGAAATGGCAGAACTGAATGCGTTCTTCAGCCGAACGGGCAAACCCCGAACGCCAGCCAACTATCTGATAAAATGGGTGACGGACTGGGTCAGAGAATATGGTGTTGACGGATTCAGATGCGATACTGCAAAGCATGTTGATCTTCATGTATGGAAATCACTGAAAGAGGAAGCCGTTGCCGCATTACGGGAATGGAAGGCCAACAACCCTGATAAAAAGCTTGATGATCTTGACTTTTGGATGACAGGTGAAGTGTGGGGCCATGGTGTATACAGAAGCAATTATTTTGACAATGGATTTAATTCCATCATCAATTTCACCTTCCAGGATATTCCCGGGAATATGTATTCCCTGAAATCGGTATATTCTGATTATGCATCTCAAATCAATGGTGATGATACCTTTAATGTATTAAGCTACATCTCTTCCCATGACACCAGCCTCTTCGACAGAAACAACCTGTTCAACGCCGGAACGGCACTCTTGCTGGCTCCCGGTGGTGTGCAAATCTTCTATGGAGATGAGACGGCAAGGCAGCCAGACTATAGCCTGCCGTGGGATCAACCTACGAGGACAGATATGAACTGGAACTCCATCAATCATGATGTACTGTCTCACTGGCAGAAAATTGGGCAGTTCAGAAACAGACATCCGGCCATAGGGGCGGGAACACATATGCTTCTAAGTGATACACCCCATGTGTTCAGCAGGTCGTACAACAAAAATGGAATGAATGATCGTGTTATCGTTGCCATCGGAGCAAGCGGCAGCACAACTATCAGTGTATCCGGCGTATTTCCTGATGGTACTGAAGTAATGGATTTTTACACAGGGAACAAGGCTGTGGTTCAAAACGGAAAAGTCACACTCAACGCCCATGCCAACAAAGTCATGCTGAT
>JAAYQD010000269.1 GCA_012519465.1 Candidatus Cloacimonadota bacterium | reverse complement strand
CTGTTGTGATTTGCGGGATATGAGATACTGCTGGCATTATCATTGCCGGTAGCGGCAAAGATAGTAATTCCCGCATTATAGGCAGCTGTAAGAGCGTTATCAAAGGCAGGGGCGCTTCCCATCTGTCCACCCCCACCCAGGCTGAGGCTGATGATATGGGCGCCGTTGTTGCGGGCATGGGTGATGGCATTGATGATATAGCTATCATACAAGTATCCATTGCTGTCTGAAGCTTTGAGAGGCATCACAGTGCAGTCTCCGGCTATACCGGAGACGCCGATACCATTATTGGCAATACCGGCGGCAATACCGGCACATGCTGTCCCGTGACCTCTGGGACTGTTTTGTCCACCACCACTGTCATCCATGGGGTTGGAATCGTTATCCCCATAATCATAACCTGCCATTAGCCTGAGGTCTGGATGACCAGTATCCACACCGCTATCGATGATGGCAATGATGATATCTGCAGAGCCGTAGCCCTGGGATTGATCCCATGCCAAGTGGGCTTTTGAATCAAAGCCGGCGGTTCCAGAGCCGGGACCATTATAACCGGTATTATTGTGCCCCCAGTTGGATGTATTCAAGGGGTCATTGGGCACGACAGCAGGATAGCGGATATATTCAGGGCAGGCGTCATCCACCCAGCGCTTGTGTTCTTTGAAGGCTTTGATGGCTTCCAACACGTCTATGCGCTCTTTATATTCCAAGATAACCCAACGATCAAAACCCACTTCTTCTTCATAAGCCCTGTCCACCATACGTATATGAGCTCTGATAATCTGATGCTCTCCCCATGTGGCAGCCCGCTCGTCCAATTCATCAATGCCAAAGCTATCTGCCTCAGAGCGGTATTCCTTGCTCAGGTTCGTTGTTCCATCAGCTTCCCGGGAAAGCTGTATTTTTACTATATGGTTGGCAAAAAGGGGACGCTCCCCTTGATTACCCATCATTGCGTTTGCACAAATCAAGACTGGTATCATCATGATCAGAGTTATGCTGATTAGTCTGCGCATTGTTTACCTCTGCTTTTTGTAATATTTTCTGACACCGTCATGATTTTATACGTTTATTCTGTCAAGCGCTAATGTCAGCGATCAGTGAAAAAGGGGAGGCGGTTTCGTCGCAGGGGACAGTGGACAGGTAGTGGCGTTCCGCCGCTGTTTGGTTTTCCACTAATTACACTAATTACAGGGATTTCACGAATTCATAATAGACTTAGGATTAGCGAAGCCCTAAAACCTAACAACTAACCACTAACACCTAAGTCAGCCACCGGCTGGCGCCCCTTAGCCTCCTTTGTACCACCCTTGTCTCTCCCTTGCCGAGACAAGGGAGAGACAAGGGTGGTTAACAGGGAAGCAGCATGTGCAGCGTGCCCTATCAGGAAGCTGAAGCTGGCTATAAAGCTGGGTTTTATATATTCACGCTCACGTTGATCTGTTTGAATCTGGCAGGTGCAGTGCCATGAGAAAGCAGCATCGCCTGGCCGGGCTCGCCTTTACCGCAGTGGAAGGTGCCATAGTATTCCCAATCCTCTTTGCCACACACGGCGTCGCAGGCATTCCAAAAGTCTTTGGTGATGCCAAAATAGGTGGGTTCCTTCACGATGCCGGTTATCTTGCCATCATCGATGCGATAGCCTATTTCGGTGGTGAATTGGAAGTTGTTGCGATTATCGTCTATACTCCAGGTTTTGGTAAAGTCCAGAAGGTATCCATGCTCTGTGGAGGCAATCAGTTCTTCCAGGGTTCCGGAGCCGGGTGCCAGACAGAAGTTTGTCATTCTCACCAAGGGAAAATCGTCTGCAAAGCTGCCTTTCATATTGGAGGAGGGCTCCAGCCCCAGCATGTGGGCGATATGGCGGGAGGTTTGTTGATCCACCAGGATGCCATCTTTGATGATATCCACTTTGCGGCCGGGCACGCCTTCGTCGTCCAAGGGATGGTAGCCCATGCCACGGGGATCAGAGCTATCGGAATAGATATTCACGAGGGGAGAGCCGTATTGGAATTTGCCCAACATCTCGGGCTTGACAAAGGTTTTGCCGGCATAGGAGATTTCCATGCCAAAGATGCGGTCTGCTTCGGTGGCATGACCCACGGATTCATGGATTTGCAGCGCCAGATGACCGCCGCCGATGATGATATCGGCCTTTTCCTCTGTGATCACGGGGGCATCCAACAGATCGGTGGCTTCCTTGATAATCCTCTGGGTATTGGCTTCAAAATCATGCTGGTAAAACAGCTCGAATCCTGCTCTGCCAGCGCTCATATCACCAGGCCAGGTGCGGCTTTGGGTCTGATTGCCATCGGCAGAGAGCACATTCATTTGTGGCAGCGTGTTATAATAGGTGCAGTGGCTGTAGCTGCCTTCGCTGTTTGCATAATACTTTTCCTGACGGTAAAACTGGGCAGAAACGGTGGAATATACTATTTTGCCTTGGGGCTGGATGGCTGTGGCAAGCTTTTGCAGATAATCCAGCTTTTCTGCCTTATCCATTTTGAAGGGATCGATTTTGGGCTGGAAGTGATATTCCGCCTGGGTGGCAGGCAGGGAGGGGAAGCTGACGGCTTCCTGCATAAAGCGGCTGCCACTGCGGGCATTGGAGATGGCGGTTTGGACGGCTTTATCGATGGAGGCTGCCGAGAGATCACTGCTGCCGGCAAAGCCCCAACATCCGTTCACGAGCATCCTGATGCCCAGGGCGGGGGAGCCCAGGCTGTTGCCAAATCCCCTCAAAAAACCGTTCATAAACCAGATGCTTTCATGATCTGTAAGGGTGATTCTCACGTCTGCAAAGGTGACGTCGGGCAGGTTTGTTTTATTCAGTATATCTTTTATAAGTGCTTTCATGCCTTCTCCTAAATGGTGTGTGTTGAAGAGCTGATATTAAAATCCTTCACCAAGGCATGGGGCGCCTTGACACTTGAGATGGAGAATGTGTCATAATTTTCGGAGAAGGGGATAACGTTAGCGGTGGATTCCAGCGCGAGGATGTTTTTAAAGATGCGTTCTATGCGATCGGTAAACCGCAGGGAATTGACCACACGGGTGATTTTGCCATCTTCTATCAGGAAGGTGCCGTCACGCGTGAGCCCTGTGATGGAGGTCTCTTTCATATTGATAAAATTCATATAATGCAGGCTGGAGATATACAGGCCACGCTTTACGCTGCCAATCATCTCTTCCAGGCTCTTATCCCCTGCATCAATGCGCAGACAATCTCCGGTATTGCCGTTTTTGGGCAAACCAGTTTTGTGGGAATAGTAGTTGTCGCAAAAGAAAGCCTTAAACACGCCTTTGTCGATCAGCTTCAGCGGGCGGTAGATATGCCCGTCTGAGCCGTAATCCTGGGAGATGATATCCTTGTCTTCAGGATCGTCTGTGATGCTGAGATAGGTGGGGAAGACCTGGGTATCCAGCTTGCCTTCAAAATAGCTGCTGCGTTGATCAATCGCCCGTGCGCTCATGCCCCATGCCAGATATTGGGCTAATTCGGCAATACAGCGCGGGGCAAAGATTACATCGTAATATCCGGGGTCCACATCCACCACGGGATTGGCACAGTGGGCTATCTTATCCAACAGCCTTGCCTTGAAGGTGGACAGGTGAAAGCGGCTGAAATCCTCTCCACCCCAGGTTTCCAATACGGTCACCTGGCTCTGGTTGTGCACCGCCTTCACTTCCAGATAGATGGGCGAGCCGGTGCTGCTTTTATCCATGCCATTGCTGTTGATAATGCGGCTGGTGCTATGGTTGCAGATGAAGGTGCCATAGATTTCAAAGTTATGTGGCCGGGCAGCATCCGCCAGCTCCTGCAGAATCTGGGTTTTGAGCTGTAAAGGGATGTCTTCTATATTGTTCGGAACCTTTGAGGGAGCTGCCAAAGTGAGGTCGCTCTCCAGATCCACAAAGTCTGGGTCTTCGCTCAGTTGATCGATGATGCCCAAGGCTTCAGCTAAGGTGGCGTCTATCCTTGCCTGATCGGGTTGATCGATGGCAAAGGCATAGCTCTTTTTGCCTCGCCACATCTGCACTCCGATGCTAAAGCGGTCTTTGCTGATGTTATAATTGGTTTGGCTGTGGTAAAAGCGCAAGAAATCTGTGCTCCAGTTGTGGCTCGACAGTACATACTGCAGGTCTGGCTGTGCGTCGAGCTGTTCTTTCAAATAGCTGAGATGGTTCATTTATCCTCCAATCTCCTTCTTAAATCCAAGTGCTTCTATTGTGTCTGCGTTTGGGGGTGTCTCTGCGGGGCAGGTAGGCTCCCTTGCGCATTAGTATTTCTCCATCTTGCAACACCTTTTCTCCGTTCATCCAGATGGATTCAATCCTGCCGGGCAGGGTGCCATCGCGTCCATCGGGGAAGGTGACATCTGTGGTTCCCTGGGGATCGTAGATCACAAAATCTGCATCCGCTCCCGCATTGATACATCCTTTTTGGGGATACACGCCCAAGCGTTTGGCGGCGTTTTCGCTGCACATCTTGATCACGGTTGCCAATGGCACTTTCCTCTTCTTCCACAGCTCTGCCAACAGCCAGATATAGGAGTATGACAGCATCTGCGCCTCTTCAGTGCCAAAGATGATGTCATCTGGCGAGGCATTGGGAGCGGCGTTGTTCGAAAGCATATATATTTTATTGGTGCGGATCAGTTCCCAGAGCAGGGCTTTGTTTTCCAAAAGGTCATGATGACGCGGCAAATCCAGCTCTTCATCAAAGAGAGCCATGATATCCAGGATGTTTAAAGAAAAGGAGATATCAGAACGCTTGGAGATTCCATTCAGAAATTCAATGGTATCCCATGCTGCCACCCGCGGGATGTGGATGGGGTTTTCCTGCATGCGGCGCAAAATCTTTTTGATGGCATCCTGTTGTGCCTCAAAGCTGGGGCTTTGGTGCAGCTCCTGATCCCAACCCTGAAAGAGGAAGGCGGTATCGCTGGTATACACATCCAAAAACAGATCCATTATCTCTGTAAAGCTCATCCCGCTCAAAGATTCGTTTGGAGATGGGGAAAAGATTGCCAAGCCCAGCGCACCTTTCGTCCACAAATCCAGGGCATTCTCGGCATGGTAGGGATAGTTTTCTATCTCCACATTGCCCCACAAGGGGATATTCACATAGGAGGAATCATCCAGAAAGCTCTGCATATGGCGCAGGTCTTGAAAATCGAAGATTGGCATTTGGCTTTGATAGCTCAATTCCCCGATGGTTGTCCAACCTCCCAGGAGGGCAAAACGGCTGATTTGAGAGATGGCGGGTGTGGGATCGATGCTATCCACGATGTGGCAATGGGCATCAACGGCGCCGGGCAATACTATCTTACCGCCCAAATCTATCTCTTCATAAGGTTCTTCCAGCTCCAGCGGTTGCACGGAGACCTTGTGGATGGTCTCATCAAAAAGCAGATGCACCTTTTTGAAGGCTGCTGAACTGGTGGGCAAGAGGGCGTTTATGAATAACTTCATTTTTACCCTTCTAATATGCCATGATATTCATGCCGGCATCCACATAAATCACCTCGCCGGTGACCCCGGAAGCCAGGTCTGATAATAGATAAAGGGCAGTCTTTCCGATATCCTCACTATTGATGTTGCGTCCCAGAGGGGCGGATTTTTCAATGCGTCTTTGGATCTGAGATACACCGGATATCCGTGCCGTGGAAAGCGTCTTCATGGGCCCTGCAGAAATGGCGTTTATGCGCACGCTGTGTTCTCCCATGCTGAATGCCAAATAGCGCACGGAAGCCTCCAAGGCGGCTTTGGCAACGCCCATCACCCCATAATTGGGCACCACCTTTTCAGCCCCATAATAGGTGAGGGTGATGACGGATGCTCCTTCTTGTAACAATCCTTCTGCCTCCCGCAATACCGCTACCAGAGAGTATACGCTGATATCCATCGCTATGTGGAATCCCTGTCGGGTGGTGTGGTGATATGCCTTGTTCAGCTCCTCAATGGGGGCATAGGCTTCGGAATGCACTATTATATCGATTCCATCCCACACGCTGCGCACGCTTTCCATTAGTTTTTGGATGGCAAAGTCGTTCGAGAGATCGCATTCCACACACATTTTGGCTCCCAATGCATCAGCTATTGGCTGCACCCGCCGGGCAAGCTTGGGTCCTGCATAGCTGAAGATCATCTCACAGCCGTTTTCAGAGAGTGCCTTGGCTATTCCATGGGCAATGGAATACTGGTTTGCTATGCCCAAAACAAGGGCACGTTTTCCTTTAAGATTCATAATTCTTCTCCTTGATCCAGAGATGATAATTCCGCCTCAATCTTCGTTTTCATGGCGTTGTTATCTGTTGATTCAAATATTGTGATGGCTTTGATGAGGTTTGCTTTTGCAGTGGCCATCTTGCCTTGTTTATACAGTATCTGCCCCTGCAGCCAATAATCATAGCCCAGGGCTTCAAAATCCTCATACAGCCAATCCAGTTCTTTTGCATTTTTAATGTGTTTTAAGGCATTGGCATACTCTCTTCTGGATACATAATAATAAGCCAATGCATAATGCCCTTTGGCAACGGTGAGCGCCTGTGTGGCACCTTTGCGATGCAATTGTTTCTTTTGGGAACGGAGGAGGCGCTGCACCAGCTTTTGTCGATCACGATTGCCTTTGTTCATAAACGCCTCTGCTTGCAAAGCAAGGGCAGCTATCCGCAGCCTTGCCGTGTCTGGCCATTGGGAGTTATCCATAGTCAAAGCCGGTATTTGCTCATATTCCCCGGCGTTAAACAAGATCAACATATCCAGATATAGCGGGATATGATCCATCTGCGGAGCCACGTTGCGGACAATCATCCGCATCTCTTCCTTGGTGGCATCCAAAGTTGCGGCGTCTTGCATCCTCACAGCAGCCTGGGCAATTCCAAAGAGGCTCCACAATTCCCCTTCCACATCAGCCATACGGCGATATCTCTGGCGGCTGTGTTCATACATTTCCACCGCTCTGGCGGGATCACTTGCCAAATACAAGCCTGCGCTTTTCAGGCTGCGGTCGGCATTGTCTTTCTCCAGGGGTTGCTGCGGTTTGGGAGACCAGGAGCACGCCAGAAAGAATAGGGATATAAGGATGATCAGGCTATTGCGCATGTGGCAATTCTCCCATTCTGTCCAAAGGCATGGCGGGCTCATATTCAGTGCCTTGCGCCCCCATATTGAAGAGGGGATGGTTGCTCAAAAGCCTTAAGGAGCGCTGTGCATCAGCTAAGGAATCATCCAATCCGCCCAAGAGAGAGGCGATCTGGGGTGATGCGGCATTAAAGCCTTGCAAAAGATTGTGGCTGGCTTCCAAATTTGCCGCCAAAGCCTCCAAGATGCTTTTCAAGGGAGCCATTATCGTTTCACCACTGGGATCAAGCATCCGCACTATCAGGCTATCGGGATGAGCATAGTTTTGCATCAGGGTCTGGCTGCTGCTCAAGAGAGCGGATACCGTTCCCATCTGCTGGTTCAGGTTTTCAGTAAGCGCAGCCAGGCTGTGGATAGTGCGCACCAATACACCGGAATTGGCGCTATTATCCTCATTCAGGTTTTCCATCAGTTTGCTGATTTCATGCAGGGTTATCGTTGTGCTTTCCATCAAGGCTTCCGCATGTTCACTGGCTTTGGCAATGTTCTCCATGGTTTGCACCAACGAGCCTTTGTCTTGCGGGCTGCCGGTCAATTCAGATGCCAAGGTGCCCACATTGTCCAAAATGCCGCCTATGGGGTCAGAGCCTGCCTGCCCCAAAGCCTGCATGATGCCTCTGCCTGTGGCAAAATCTGTGGAAGGGATAAAGGCACCATCTGCCAGAGGCTTTTCCTCCTTGGGTCCACGCAGATATTCCAGGGTGGTTTTGTTCATAATGGGATTTGTGGTACGGGAGATTACAGAATTTGCCACCATTATTGTGCGATATCGCTTCAGGATCTTCATTTCCACTTTGATGATGCCTGTTTCTGTGAGGTGAAAGCCGCTCACCCTGCCTATCTCAAAGCCTTTGTATAATACAGGTGTCTGATCGGAAAGCCCCACCGCATTTTGCAGGTTGGTGTAAAACAGAAACTTCTGTTCAAAGAGACGCTGCCGGATCGCAATCAATGCGAACACAACAAGTACCAGCACCAGCGGCAACGCCACAAATACCAGTACTATCTGTTTACTGCGTTTAGTCTTATAACTCATAAAGCGTATTTTCCCATTTGAGTGTTAGTCTTTTCTGCTTGGGCAAATCTGTCAAGCTTTATGTTTCACAACCCAATAGCTTTATTATTGATGCTCTTTAGATGTGATTGGCTGAGCCACACAAACCCCTAAGCCCTATACCATCCGCCTGAAGTGGAATGCCGCCCTAAAGCTCCACCAGTTCATCGCTAAAGCCCCCGGCGAAGTCATCATCAGAACTGGCAATCAGCATTTTATGAGTTTTACGCAGCTGGGAAAGCGCATCAAACATAATCTTGCGTTCCATTTTGTTCAACTGATAATAGGGACTATCTATCAGCAGGTATTTGGGTTTTAGGATCAGGCTGCGTGTATAGCTCAAGAATTTGAGAATGGAGGGCTTGACGTCTGCAGGACGGATATTTAGATCCATATCCACGCCAAAGAGCTGCAGCCACGGTGCGGCAAGCTTGTCACATTCTGCTTGCGAAATGCTGGGTGTACGCCAGCGCAGGGGCAAAAAGATATTCTCACTAAGGCTAAGATTGGCTAACATGATCCCCTCCGCAAAGATATAGCCAAAATTGTGGTGCCAATCGCTCCCGATTCTGTATTCATCTATTGGCATTCCATCGATCAGAATCTTTCCCGCCAAAGTTTTGTTCAGCCCCGCCAATGCCCGCAGGATTGATCCACTCATCAGCTCCTGAGGATCCAAAAGCAGACTTACCCCATGCAAACCAAAGCTGAGATTGAGCCCTTCCAACCCATCATCAGTATACAGATCAATCAATTCTATCTTCATGCCAACATCCAAAACAACCATGTGATGATGATATCTGCCACTATCACCCAGGCTATTCCGCTCACCACCGCTTTGATGGTTCTTTGTGGTACTTCGGTGCTGGCGCTTTTTACGCTGAGACCTTGGAAGCAGGCAATCACGGAAATCAAAAATCCAAACACCAGGGATTTCAGAAAAGCCATTGCCACATGCTGATACCCCAGTACTCCCACCAGATTGCTGATGAAAGAACGAAACCCCAGCGGATAGAAGATCGTGGCAAACAGCCATCCGCCCAATACGGCGATTATATTGAAATAGAAACTGAGCACCACCGTGGAAATCACCACACCCCAGATACGCGAAACCACCAAATAGGTGGTGGGGGAGATGCCAAATGATTCAAGGAGTGCTATCTCCTGATTTACCTTCATATTGCCCAGCTCGGTGGAGATTGCGGTGCCGCTGCGGGCGATCACCACCAAGGCGGTAATCAATCCACTCAGCTCGCTGATTACCAGAGTAACCAAGATATGATACAGCCAAATCCCCTGCCCAAAGGTGCTAAGCAGTATATTCCCCTGCAGGATAATGAGCCCGCCCATGGCCAGGGCAATAAAGCCAATCAGCGGCAAAGCCTCAAAACCAGTATACAGTATCTGCCGCGTTAATACCGTCCATGATATCCTGTCCTTGCCAAAAGGCCGCAACAACCGGGGCAGAATATCCAGGATAAAGCAAAAAAAGTCCGCAAAGGACTTTCTTTGTTTCGATCTTGTCATAAGAACGAGGATTTGATTATTTCAAAATGAGTGTCTTTTTCAGCGAGGTGTAGCGCGCATCGTAATTGAGCACCAACACATATTTGCCGCTGGGCACATACTCGCCATTGTCTGACATACGATCCCAAGCCAGGACCAATTCCTTTTGGGCAGGGCCCCAGTATAGGGTTTTTATCACGTTGCCCCGGTCATCTTCTATATTCACGCCCAAATTTGCACTGCCGTTGAGACGTATGAATATCTCACAACGCCTGTCCATGGGATTAGGTTTGATATCCACACCATCCACCACGCTCAACTCCTTGGCAAACAAGCCAAAAGCCAAGAGCAGCAGCAGTGCGGTAACTGCCAATCTAATAAATGCCTTGTTCATTTGAAACTCCTCTAAATTGATACATATCATATATGCACAATTCGTTCCGAAACCGCCGCAAGCTTTGTCCTTAGGAAAGATTCCTTTCGGCAAGAGTGAGGGCACCCAACACACCGGCGCGGTTGCCGGCTTTGGCTTTTTTAACCCTGGTTTGCCCTATATTGACCTTGGGAAGGGCGCTTTGCAGCAGTTGGTCGATTATCTGGGCATCATACAGCCCCCCATCCATGCCACCTCCGCCCAAGATGATAAGCTGGGGATCCAAGATGATGGTGGCGTGCTGCAGCGCCATTGCCAACAGCCGTTCCCCTTCTGCGATAAAGCCCTGTAAGTCACTATCATTTTGTGCATTATTGAGAATGTCTTGTAAATTCCAACCGGTGGCATCGGGATATCTTCCCAGGCTGAGCGCACGCCTCTTGATGCCATCCACAGAGCTGTATGCCTCCAAACACCCGGCACGCCCGCAAT
>JAAYQD010000268.1 GCA_012519465.1 Candidatus Cloacimonadota bacterium | reverse complement strand
TGGGGATGTTGTGAAAATAGATGCCATCCCAAGGATAGGGCGCTTCGGGAATGCCGGGTGTATCTTCGCAGATATCGATGCTATTGATGCGCACTGTGCCCTGCTGATCATTGTTTACATCCAGGGTGATGGTTATATCAGATGTGATGTCAAAATAGTTACGGATGTGTCTCCGCTGATGCTCGGGCCTATCATTTGCAAAAGCAATCATCCAGTTAATGTAAGTATTCCACAGAGTTATTGAGTGAGTTTTCCAACGTTCCAAGTGTTCTGGTACTTCGGGAGCAATAGCTGCCTTGTTTTTCAGGATTATATTCTCTATCCGTGATGGTTGAAAATGACTGTTCATCAGATCAGCAAAACGATTGATGAAAGTAGTTCTAAATCCATCATTTTGCAATAGGGCATTGAGAATTACAGAGGAATGTACATTAGTATCTAATGCTCGAGTCAGTGAATTGTTTGAACTTGATGCGGCATTAGGATATGACCCGTCCATATCATACATCAGCCAGCGCCAGCGTCCGTCGTGCCCAAGGGGTGCGTTTGGAATGTAGGAATCCGTCCTTAGCCGCCAATATTTGATATTGTTGTTGGGCCAATCGTGGTTACGACTGAATATCTCCGCTATGTAATAGTCAGTAAAGTTCTCCATATCCATCAATGTTTGCACATGTTCATAAGAGGATGCGTTGCTAAGGTCGTGGGAACGGATGTAGGACATCATCATATTGAAATGGACACGATCTCCCTCATCTATATCTGATTGTCTTTCCAAAATGTCCAAGTTTTCGCCATCTACGCCATAGACTCTGGCAAGATAGTGTTTATCGTACCTTTCCCTTATATTGTGCAAACCCCAATATTCACCGTTGACAAAGACCACTGAGGGTTGAGATGCTTGGATATCGAAATTGAGTTTTCCGCATATCTCTTGAATTGTTGCATCTTTAATTAGTGTTTTATCATAATCATTCCCGGAGTTTCTGAGAATAAGGCGTTTATATGAATTATATGATTGGTCTTTAAAAATGGAATGGTTTAAGCTGCTGGTTCCATAAATATCACGTGCATAAATCCGCAAAGATTTTCTGGATAACATTCTTGTTATTCCGCCATGAATACGAAATCCTATCCTCTGATTCAGTGCTGCACTGCTATTGTATGTTTCAAAGAGCTCAAAATTGGCCGGGTATTCCCATTGCACACCACTGCGCACCCAGTTGCCAATGCTTGCAGTGCTGCCAGCAGGGGTTGTATTTGGATTGTTTTGCCTCCATGTATCAAATCTGATACCTGCGGTATAAATCCCCTTATCATAATCGAAAAATGAATCTTCTTGTGCGCTAATAGATATCACGGGGAGGAGGTATCTTTCGCGACCCTCGTCAGACACAAAATATGTGTTTGACACAGTATCACTTGTAATCGAACCGGGCTTAAATGCCTTAGCCCGAATCACCATCCCTTTTTGTATTTGGTAGTTGGGAAAATATGTGGGGCTAAAGTCGTATGTTGATGACATCAGGCTCATCTTATTAGGTTCGGGTGAACGATCCTGAATCTCCAAGGCTGCTTCATAAAGATATGACTGAAATGAATTTTCTAAAAACGTCCCAAATGGCTGTCCCGGTTCTTTGGGATAGCTGTTTTTATACTGATATGTTGTTCCGTTTAGATTTCCCAGATCAGGCTCGGAGCCGTCCAAGGTGTACACTATCACAACTTCCGGATCAGGATGGTTCAATTCCAGGTCAAAGCCTTCAGTGTAGAATCCTCCCGACTGGGAAAAGACGGGAGGTGCAAGCAGTTCTGAATAATGTTGTGTTGTGTTCAATGTCCCGGGTGTGGGTTCATCAAAAAAGAACCATGGACCAGTTCCATCGGGATAACGCCCCAAGGAAATATCCGTCTGCAGTGCTGTGGCAGGCACAAAATCAGCCTGCTCTCCAGAGGGATGGGTGAGGTATAGTGCCTCACCACTGGCACTGATGCCAAAATTGGTGTGCAGGGGAGCTCCAGCCACAGCCCTGTCTTTTTTAGAACACCAGACCAGCATAAATTGATCCGGCTGTAAAACCACATTGGGGAAAACCCAGCGGAAAGGCTCGGAAGCTTTATCCGACAAGCCCCAGCTTTCCAAATTCACAGGCTCGTTACTGAGGTTCCACAGCTCCACCCAATCCTCAAAATCACCATCATCATCGGCAATTGTGGTCTCATTTGAAGCCATGATTTCGTTTATACAGATACCAAAAACTGCCTTGTGAGACCGGATTGGCATTCTGCCTGTGCTACTGTAAGCAAAGGACAGGCTGAAAATCAAACCAGCCAAAACCCATGCCACTAACAGCATATTTCTTTTCATTTTTTTCCTCCATTTAATCATCATTAATTCTAATGTTAACAAAATGTAGTCTGAAATCAAGTTCTTCTATAGCTCTTTTTCTGTCCAGCTTTTTTTGGACTACGACAAAACTATTTTGATGACGATGATGCCGCGTTGCATGAGTTGTGATATTTGGAACCACGAATTACACAATTTCACTAATTCAAAACCCTTTCGTGTATTTTCGTGCTTTTCGTGGTTATTAAATAATAGTGAGCGGTAGCGAGCGTAGAGACCAGAGACCAGAGGGTAGGGCTTCGTTACAGCCAAGTCTTTCTTGAATTAGAGAAATCTCTGGTTCAAATCCCTTTCGTGCTTTTTCGTACTTTTCGTGGTTATTAAATAATAGCGAGCGGTAGCGAGCTTATAATTCGTGTTCTTCGTGTAATTCGTGGTTAAACCAAAAGCAACGTAGTCGCCCACCGATTTCCCTTGACAACCCACTCCATTCATAAAACTGGGTAATCAATAGAAGTTAACGGTAAAAGAATCAAAATGATATCGATATTTATAGACTTTCACTTGCAGCGCTATCAGCGCGAGATCAAATACGCCTTTAGCTATATCTTTTCCACGCTTGGTTATAGCTATAGTTTTATTGCGGATACAGCACATCTCAAAAACAGGGATATTCTGCTGATTTATGGCTATAAAGAGCCCACTGTGGATGAATTGAAGGTATTGGCACGATATTATACCACCATCTTTATCCAATGCGAGCCGGAGCTGTATGAACCCGAGGCATACACCCATGAAAAGCTGAAGAACAACCTGCGCGAGGTGAAGCTGCTCTCCCCCACTCCGGTGATCTCCGCCC
>JAAYQD010000267.1 GCA_012519465.1 Candidatus Cloacimonadota bacterium | reverse complement strand
TGTTCTCCGGAATAGATACCCATGGGAGTGATACGGTTTAGCTGGGGATAAAGCACGCGCAGGCTATCCCCCACAGCAAGGCGATAATCATCCGCCAGATACTGCCCAATCACCACCTGCCCTTCTTCCACGCGGCTGGTGCCCTTCACCACATATTTGTGATACAATGGATCCTTGCCCTTCGCAGGTTCATAGGCATTGAAGATACAGCCCCGCGTGTTATCCTCATCCACTGCCATCACGTTAAACCCGATGCCGGGCGTGAGGGAGCTAATCTCCTTTTGCGTGCCCAAGGTGCGCTCAACCTTTGCCACCGCCTCGGCTTGCATATACATCCCGTTGCTGCGCTCAACCTTGAGGTGGGCAAAAGAATCCAACAGCACGCTCTTTAGCGCCCGCTCATATCCCTCAAAGAGATTCAGTCCTGCGCTCAGAATTCCCACGCTCAACACTATCCCCAAGATCATAAAGATAAAGCTGAACCGAAACAGGTTACGCTTGGGCGCATGCAAATAGCGAGAGATGAAAAAGCGTTCTGTGCTATTCATTAGAGCTACTCTTGTGGAGGGGATGGCAATGATGGATTGATCACGGTTTCGATGGAGATGGGCAGCCTTTGGCCATAGCTCACGCGATTCACTATCAGCTCGGATATCAGCCCCAGGGAGATGAATTGCAATCCACCCAAGATCAAGAGAATACCCAAAAACAGCAAAGGCCGATTGGAGAGCGGCATCCCCCAAAATACCTTGAGAATAGCCAGATACAGGGTGATAAGACTACCCACTATTGAAGAAAAGAGCCCAATCCTGCCAAACAGATACAGGGGGCTTTTGCTGTAATGGGTGATCATCTTCACCGTCAATAGATCAAAGAAACCACGCAGATAGCGCTCCATCCCATACTTGGATTTGCCAAATTCGCGAGCCCGATGCTGCACGGGAATCTCTGCCACCTTATAGCCCAGGGAGTGTGCCAATACGGGGATAAAGCGGTGCATTTCACCATAGATGCACAGTTGTTTCACAAGGGCGCTGCGATATGCCTTAAAGCCACAATTGTTATCCTTCAGCTTCAGCTTGAAGGTGCGCGTCATCACCCAGTTAAACAATCTGGAAGGCAATACCTTGTGCCAGGGATCGTTGCGCTTGCGTTTCCAGCCGGAAACCAGGTCATAACCCTCATCCAGCTTTGCCAAAAAGGCAGGGATTTCAGCCGGATTATCCTGCAAATCCGCATCCATGGTAAATACCACATCCCCCTGCGCCATCTCAAAACCCTGTTGCAAAGCAGCGGCTTTGCCAAAGTTGCGCCTAAATTTGATCACTCTGATATGCTCATTTTCCACAGCCATCTTTTGCATCAGTTCAAACGAGCCATCCGTGGAGCCATCGTCTATAAAGATAATCTCATAATCATGCCCCGGTATCTGTGCCACAATCTCTGTCACCAAGCGCAAGAGCGAGCCTTCTTCATTGAGCACCGGGATTATAAATGATAGATACATCTTGTTCCTCCTCATACAAATATGCCTGAAAACGCCAATACCAGCGCAGAGGTAATGGGGATTTTGATATTGTCATCAATGGGCAGATTCCACAATTCTGCCAAGGTGGCGCTTACAGCTCCAATGATCGCCTGTGGCAGGGGCAGATAGAACACACCAAAGATCAATGTCCCCAAAAAGCACGCCAAGCTGCCTTCCAGAGATTTGGACATTCCCAAAAACTTGCGCTTGCCAAGGTTCATCCCCACCAATGCCGCAAGTGTATCCCCTATGGAGAGATAAGCCATAGCACAAAAAGCTATCTTGGGCGGGAAAAACGCCACCACCAACATCGCGGAAAACAGCAGATACGTGGCGCCTGTAAAGTTATTGATCTCATGCCGCCTCAAGACCATCCCAAATACCCGATAAAATGTGACCCGAAATGACCTCTGCCAAAAGCGATAAAACTCGATGGTGAGGCTGAGAACGAAACAGACCAGGAGGATGGAAAACGTAAGCTTTCTATGGTGAAAACCGATTATATACCGATAACTGAGCGGGATTACCAGCGAGCTGATATGTATCCCCTTGCGCATCATTTCCTTCAGTTTTACCATAGTGTGTGCCTAATATTTGTGCTTCATATTAAGATGTATATCCAAAGGCGTCCCGCTTATGCCTCGCATGCCTTGTAGCCCATCACCCGGATATTTGCAGGTCCCTTCCAGTGTATCACCACGTCCAGCTGTTGCGCAGGCGGCATATTCACGCTGTTATATTCCAGCTGAAATTGATTTTGCAGTGCGGCAAGGGTGGTTTTTTGCACCAATAAAAGCGGCTCTGGATTTTGAATACCAAAAGGCAACAGCTTTTGATATAGCTCCCAATTTTGATAGGTGAGGTCTTCAGCGCCAACCACAGCATCCACCTGAGCGGGAGGCTCTGCCTGGTCTTGCTTTAGGTTTTGCGTCAAAAATTCGTTGTAACACTCCAAAAACGCATCATACGAGCCCGGCTCCATCGTAAAGCCGGCAGCGCGGGGATGCCCGCCAAATTGCAGCAAATGCTCCTTACAATATGCAAATGCATCCACAATGTTAAAACCTTCCCCACAGCGCCCCTCACACACCATCTTTTCATTATGGATTTTAAAGAGGATTGCGGGGATGCCAAAGTTTGAAACTATATAGCTGGCAGCCGTTCCCAAGAGGTGATATGGGATCACATCTTCATCGTCAAAATAGATAAATGCCCTACCCTCAAAGCCGGAGGTGATCACATCCACAAAAGTAAAAACCCTGTTCAGCTCCCCTTCCCACTTCTTTTTCATGCCTTCCAAGTTCTGAAACAAATCCACCTTTTCATCCCCCACTCTCAAGAGAAAGCGCAGACCGGCATGCTGTCCATTTGCCTCCCTTCCATTGGCAATCAAGCGCGAGGCATAGGTGAGAAAGTTGAACATATCCATCTCGCTACTTATCCGTGAGTAATTGCGCATCAGAAATTCCACGCTGGAATCCTGAATCTCATACCACAGCCTCATCACATTCCTCACGATCAGCCTGTTCAAGCCCAACATCGGCACCTTGTCTGCAATGGAACCCACCGCCGTCCAAAAGTAGGCGGAATAGTCTATTTCATGCTCCAACAGCCTGCCCAAATAGCGAATCAGCATTAACACCACCCCCACTCCCGCCAGGGGTTTGAAGGGATAATCACACTCCGGCAACTGGGGATTGAGGATGGCAAAGGCTTTTGGCAGCTGTTCCGGCTGAATCAGGTGATGATCCACGATCAGGGTGTCACAGCCCAATTCCTTCAGCTTTTCCACTCCCTCATAGGAGGCAATGCCGTTATCAACCGTGATCACTACGCTATAGCCATGCTGCCGCACATAATCCACAAAGGAATCCTGTATCCCATGTGAATCTATATTACGGTTTGGGATATAGTAATTGTGCTTTTGATAGCCACAGGAATTGAAGAATTGATACAAAATATAGGTGCTGGTAATGCCGTCCGGATCGTCATGCCCAAAGATCACCAGAGGTTCGTTGTTATACATGGCACGCAGGATGCGTTGCGCCACCTCATCTATATTGGCAAACAGGCTTTCATCAGGCAGGTCTTCCAGCCCGGGTTCACTCTCCATATCCAGCTGGGGACGGCTACCACTCAATTGCTCCCAAAACCCAGCCTCAGGCTTTGGGGGCAAGATCCAATGCTCTACCATTCGGTGAGCTCCTCTTTGATGGGTATTTCTCTGGGAGCGGTGCGGTCGCTGGCTTTCCCTATGATATCAAATCCGGTAAAGCCCAAGACCATCATAATGGAGGTATCGGAAAGCTTATTTTGTGCCAAAGAACCACGTTGCAATGCAATAATGCCCACATCCAGCCTATTGATATCCCTTTTGAGGGGGAAGCTGCTGCCCAGGCTGAATCCAATTTCATTCACGTCTGCCCCAGCCACTTGGAAGGGCAGCGTGCGCCAGGATACACCTCCGCGCCAAGACATCTTTTTCCAATAGCTATCCCGCGTCTCTGCCTGGGGTTCATACGCCCAGCCCAGCCCCAGCTTTATGGCATCCTTACCGTTGGCATCCGCTTGGCTCCAGCCCTCCCAGCGGGCTTCCACGTTCAGCTTGTGTTCTTTAAAAGGCAACAGGGTCACACCCAAGCCCGCCTCATAAGGCAGCGCCAGTTCATAATCCTCTTCCATGTCTGTGGTATCCAGAGATTTACGCTGGCTCTTCCCCTTCAGTTTGGCACCCATACTGTAATTGATACCCACGCTCGCCCATGGGTATTGGGCTATGGCGCCCACCGTGAAGGATGGATTCTTGAACGAACGGGAGAGCTCTTCCTGGGTATTATAAAAGCCAAATCCACCATCTTGGTAGAACTCTCTGGATTCATGCCCCAAATAATAATTCCCCGCCACCCCAAAGCTGTATGAGCCTAATTTCACGCTGTAAACCAGATCACCGCGATATAAATAGCGATCCATCTTTT
>JAAYQD010000266.1 GCA_012519465.1 Candidatus Cloacimonadota bacterium | reverse complement strand
CTTTGCACCACCATCCTCATGGTGTTTGTGATCAATCTCTCCAACCAGGAAGTGAGAGATCGCGATTACTTCTTTGTGGTGGGCTACAATATGCTCTTGATCTGGACTGGTATCGGTGCCATGGGCCTCATGCAACTGGCAAACAGCAAAGCCACCAAGATTACAGTGGTTGCCATCATCGGCATCCTGCCCATCTTCAATATGGCCACACAATATCATCAACACGATCGCAGCCGTGAATACATCGCCTTGGATTATGGCATTAACTTCCTCAATTCTGTGGAAGAAAACGCCATCATCTTTACCAATGGGGATAACGACACCTTCCCCATCTGGTATGCACAGGCTGTTCACGATCCCCATGCCATTTCCCACACCTATCCCGCCAAGGACGTTTATCCTGATGCCCAGAGCCAGGCAGCCATCAAAATAGCGATGGATTTTAAGAATAAAACACTGAAGGGCATCCGCAAAGACGTCACGGTAGCCAATCTCTCGCTCCTCAATACCCCCTGGTATATACGCCAATTGCGGGATCGGGAAGGAGTGCTTTTCAATTGGTCTGAAGATGATATAGACGATATGTTCAATCTGCCTGTTCCGCGCAGTCTTGAGGTAAGTGCCGGAGCTGCCAATCCCGAAATGAGCTTTTCCATACCTTTGGAAGAGAGACCTTCCTGGCGCCCCGATGAATACTATTACAGAATGTCTTATAAAGCCGTGATGAGGATTATACAGGATAACTTTGGCAAGCGCCCCATCTACTTTGCCGTCACCTGCGAAAGCATGATTGGTTTTGATGACTACGTGAGAGCGGAAGGAATGGTAAACCGTGTGGTGCACACCCAGGCGGGCTATGAAGAGCAGGTGGATATCGTGCGCCTTACCCAGAATATAGATGAGATTTATCAATACCGCTCCATCGGTGATAAGCGCGTGTATAAAGACGATAATATGCAGCGTTTGGTGATGAATTATGCGGCTGCCTTTTCCAAGGCCGGCTCTTATTATGCCATCAACAACGAGCTGGATAAAGCATGGGAATACCGGAACAAGGCACAGGCAATGGCACCTGGCGAAGAATTGAAAATGATTGAATTCTATGTGCGTTACTACGCGCATAAAGGTGCTTGGCAAGATCTGGATGAATATCTGAATGCCAATGTATACTCACATCCCGAAGGCCTGGCAATCTATTTTAGATACGTGATGGAATATCTCAATCACTTTGATCTCGATATAGCCTTACGCTACTATCAAAAAATACTGTTACAGTATCCTGAAAACGATAGGGCATTACAATTTACCGTGGGATTTACACAGGACCTGGGTATCAACAACGCCCTTGCCACCATGCTGGAACAGATCAAAGGGCAGCTATATTATGACGTCAAAGATGCTATCTCATATTTGAGGGGTGAATTGCAGTATGAAGATGACCAGGAGATAGATGAAGATGAGGCAATGGGTATGTACGACATGGTGATATAGCATCATCTGTCAATCGCCACTGTCTCATGATTGGCGGATGACCACATAATATTAAGGGGTTGTTATTTTAACGACCCCTTTTTTGGGGCTTTTACATAAGCTGCCCATTAGCCACCCTTGTCTCACCCATGTCGAGACAAGGGTGAGACAAGGGTGGTACAAGGGTGGTTAATAGGCAAGGAGTAGGAAAGCCTTGACCCGTCCTTAAATTGGTTGACACATAGTTCACCTTATTAGGAGTAGAATTATGAAACAAAAGAAACCACGACTGATTTATAGTGAAGCATTTAAACGTTCGGTAGTGAGCGACATTGAATGCG
>JAAYQD010000265.1 GCA_012519465.1 Candidatus Cloacimonadota bacterium | reverse complement strand
GTGAAATTATTGGCATCAGTGGCAGAAACCATTAAGACCCGCGCCACGTCTTTGATCACGGATTTGGCTCCGAGGGTGCTGAAGGTGACAATCTGGGTGACGCTGTTGCGCCCATACTTTTGCACCACATAATCGATGACTTTGCCACGTCCCTGAGCACAAAAATCGATATCAATATCCGGCATGCCTATTCTATCCGGATTCAGGAAACGCTCGAACAGCAAACCGTATTTGATGGGATCCACCAGGGTGATCTCCAGAAGATAGGAGATAATGCTGCCGGCAGCCGATCCACGACCCGGACCCACAGGAACATCCTGTTTTACCGCGGCATCGATGAGGTCTTTCACCACCAAAAAGTAGCCGGCAAAGCCCATGCTGTTGATCACGTTCAGCTCAAAATCTATCCGCTCCTGAATCTCCGGCGTCATCTGGGGGTATTTTTGCTTGGCTGCCTCCTCACACAGTGCCCGTAAGTAAGAACTCACATCCGGGTATTGGGGCGGAGTATCTATGGTGGGCAGGAGAAAATCATCATAATGAAGCTCCAGCTCTATCTTTTCGGCTATTTTGAGGGTGTTGGCAAACGCCTGGGGTTGATCTGGGAAAAGCTGTTGCATCTCCTCGGCAGTTTTGAAGTATAACTGATTGGTATTGTAGCGCATGCGGTTTTGATCGCTAACTGTTTTACCGGTTTGGATGCACAGCAGGATGTCATGAGCCTCATAATCGTCTTCATTCAGATAATGACAATCGTTTGTAAGCACCAAGGGCACGTTCATCTCCTCTGCCAAAGAGATCAGGCGCGGCATGGCTTCCTTTTCCGAATCCAGATCATGATCTTGGATTTCCAGATAATAATCCTCGCCAAAGAGGTCATGATACCATTTTACGGCGTCTTTGGCTTCCTGATAACGCTCTTTCAAAAGCAGAGAGGCTATCTCGCCTTTCACGCAGGCGCTGAGGCAGACCAAGCCTTCGTGGTGCTGTTGTAAAAGGGTTTTGGAGATGCGAGGCTTGTAATAAAAACCTTCCGTGTAGGATGCTGAAGACAGCTTGAGGAGATTGCGATAGCCCGTATCGTTTTTTGCCAAAAGAACGAGGTGGTGGCGGATATCGGCTTTGCTTTGCTCCAAGCCCAGCTCGCCATTGATGATATATGCCTCGATGCCGATGATGGGTTTGATGCCCACCTTCTTTGCTGCTTTATAAAAATCTATTACCCCAAACAGATTGCCATGATCCGTAATCGCCACCGCGGGCATATTGTATTCTTTAGCCAATTTCACCATCCGGTCTACCCGGCAGGCGCCATCCAAAAGGCTGTATTGAGTGTGGTTGTGCAAGTGAACAAAAGACATCGATCTCCCCTTTACATTGTTAAATGGCAGTGTACTTTTTGGGGCTTTTTTGTCAAAGGGAAAAGTAAAGAATCTTGCTCTGCACAAGTTTTATCTATGGCTAATAATCATTGTGATAACGGGATAGCGGATTATTGAGAATGTTTGGATGGCTTGCATGAGTGTGAGGGGATGATTTTGTGGGTTTTGATCTTTGGCAAGCAGGGTTTATCATCAGATTTGGAGGACAAAGAGGGCTGCGTTTGGGCATTTGCAGGAATCACAGATTGTTTTACCAACGGTCAAG
>JAAYQD010000264.1 GCA_012519465.1 Candidatus Cloacimonadota bacterium | reverse complement strand
TCACTCCTTCCCTGTTAACCACCCTTGTCTCTCCTTTGTCTCGACAAGGGTGAGACAAGGGTGGTACAAGGGTGGCTAACAGGCAAGCAGTGAGTGGTGAGTGGTGAGTGGTGCACAGGGGAGATAGAAAGATAGCGAGATGGAGAGGTGCAATCTTATGGTTGTTATTGTAGATAGTGTCTTTCGTGGTTAGACAAAAGAGGCAACACTGTGTCACACTGCAATCATTCGTTATTCCTCATTCCTCATTCATCGCGAGCCCAGCTCGCCCCCTGCCTTGGAACGCAAATTGCATCTTTAATCAGTTTGAAAGCTATTATTATGGAGTTTAGAATGCGGATAATCGTATTTATTATATTGATGCTCAGCATCTTGAGCCTTGCCTATGGCGATTTGCCAACCTGTTATTACACCTACGATCAAATCATCCAAATGTTAGAAGATCATGCTGCCCAGCATCCAGATATTGCCAAAATGGTGCAAATAGGCGTCTCGCAACAGGATCGCATCCCCATCTATGCCATGCGCATCAGTGATAACGTGGAATTGGACGAGCAGGAACCTGCCGTGCTCTTTATCGGTCAGGTGCATGCCGAGGAAGTATTGGGCGTGCAAATCACGATGAGCAACATCGGCGAAATCCTTTCCCGTCGCATGCAATTGCCCTACAACCAATGGATTAACCAGCTGGATATGTGGTTTATCCCCACGCTGAATCCAGAGGGGCACAACGTGGTGACCTCCAATATGGATACCTCCTACCGCAAAAACAAGCGGGATAACAACAACAACGGCATTTTTGATTATAGCATCCAAGTGGGATATGACATCGATGGCGTGGATATCAACCGTAATTTTAGCTTCAATTGGGTGCATGGAGACAGCCTGTACCATCCCCTGGGCTTTGAAAAATATGATTATTACCGCGGTCCGGCGCCCATGAGCGAAAGCGAGGTTCAGGCGCTGCAAAACCTCTGTGATCAATACAAATTTGTATATTCCATCGTGTGGCACTCTGCCCGGCAGGGTACCTTGAGCGAAAAATGTTACTATCCTTTCAATTGGAAAAACGTGCGCCCCTCTCCTGATATCACCTTGGCTGCCTCCATTGCCACCGGTGTGGGAAATACAATCACAAACGAGGCAGGGAGCGGCATCTACGAAGCACATCCAAACCTCAGCCGCAAAGGCGCCACGCATGATTGGATGTATCAGCAATATGGCGCAATTCAGGTGCTGGTGGAATGTGGCACCTCAAACCTGCAGCCGGATAGCCTCCTGATGGTGGATACCGTGCAAAGATGCAGCAACGCCGTGCGCTGGCTCTTGAACCGCAGCCTGCCCACCTCCTCCGCCGTGCCTTCAAATTCCCTGCTCACAGGGCTTGTCACCGATGCTGCCACCAGTGAACCTTTGGAAGCGGAAATCATTATCGAAGAACGTCATGCGGATTGGTTCCGTCCCCGTCTCTCTTACGCCGCCAATGGCAGATACTATCGCCCGCTGCTCACGGGTAATTACACTGTGAGAGCCAGAAAGAGAGGGTATTTTGACACGGTGGAAAGCGTGATGGTAAACAATACCGCCTGGACGATGAAGCATTTGCAACTAACCCCGCGTCAAGCCGCCACCTTGGGCGGACACGTGCAATCCGGCGGAGTGGATATCCCCGCCCTCATCGTGATTGGCGATACCTGGGTGGATAGCCTGCACGTGGATGGCGCATACCTTTATCACGCCTGGGAAGGCGAATATCCCATCACCATCCATGCCGAAGGGTATTACCCCTATCAGGGCACTGTGACGCTAAATGCCGGTGCAAATCGCCTGAGCGTAAACCTCAGCCCGGTGAATATAATCTTTGAAGAAACCTGGGAAGACGGCACCGATCGTTGGGAAAAGGAAGGTCCCTGGGTGGTGCAGGATGTGATTTCAGTATCTGGCAATGCCATCACCGATAGCTGGGGTGGAGATGGATTTTATGCGATAAATTGTGATGTGTGGATTCAGACCCAGGAGCCCATCATCATTCCCGACGAGGGCAATCCCCTGCTTTCTTTTGATTCCCACCTCTACACGGAACCGGTATATGACCCCGTAAGAGTGCAGATTTCCAACGATCTGGAAACTTGGACCACCCTGTGGCAGGATTCCGGACGCAAAGACTGGTGGCAAAGACAATACGTGGATCTCAGTGGCCACAGCGGCGCCCAATATCTGCGCTTTAGGCTCACTGATGATTCTGTGGATGCAGAGCTCACGGATCCCGGCTGGACTATCGATAATATCAGGATTATTTCCGGCTCTGCCGTTGCCAATGATGCAGCTACCAGCCCTGCCCTGCCAGCCCCTGTGTTATATCCGAATTTCCCCAATCCCTTCAATCCCAACACCAATATCTCCTTTGCATTGGCACAGCCTGATCACATTAGGCTGGAGATTTTCAATATCAAGGGACAGAAGGTTGCCACCCTGGCAGACGAGGCTTTCCCCGCGGGCAGTCACACGATGGTGTGGAACGGCAAGGATGCGGATCAAAACCCCGTCTCCAGCGGAGTGTATCTATATCGTCTCAGCACGTCTGTGAATACAGTTACGCGCAAGATGATGCTGATGAAATAGCTTTAAATCTTGTCTTAGAACCCAAACCAGGGGCCGATGCCGATGCTGAAGCCCTGCAGCGGGGTATTGGGAGAATTGTTGATATTGACGGAGTAACCGAGATGGTCTTTTACGCGCCATCCTTTGTGAGCAGAGTATGAATACACATATCCACCTTCAAGGCGCAATCCCAACCAGGGAAGAAAGCTAACCAGGATCTCTGCCCGGGGCTGTATCATCAGATAGTC
>JAAYQD010000263.1 GCA_012519465.1 Candidatus Cloacimonadota bacterium | reverse complement strand
CCGGCAGGCGGGGCAGGGCAACGTCGTGGATGATCTGATCCAAGGCGCGCTGCAAAAAGGTGCTGTATATTGCCACAAAAGGCTTTATGCCCTTGGCTGCCATTCCTGCTGCCATGGTGACGGCGTGTTGCTCGGCTATGCCCACGTCAAAGAGCCGCTCGGGATACTTCTCTTCAAATCCGCTCAACCCCGTGCCCACGGTCATGGCGGCGGTGATGGCTACGATATCCTGGTTTTCCTCTGCCAAAGCGCAGAGCTTTTTGCCAAAAACGTCGTTCCAAGAGGGGCTGCCCGCACACTTTTGTTTGCCGCTTGCAGATTCAAAGGGTCCCACACCATGAAAGAGGGAGGCATCCTCTTCGGCAGGGGGATAGCCCTTGCCCTTTTGGGTGACCACGTGCAAGAGCACAGGTCCCACCATGTTGTCACGGATGCGTTTGAGGAAGGAGGTGAGCTGTTTGAGGTCGTGTCCGTCTATGGGTCCCAGATATTTGAAACCCAGATCCTCGAAGATGATATTGGGCACCAGGATATTCATCATGGATTCTTCCACCTTGCGCGCTCCATAGATAAAGTGCCAGCGGATGCGCGTGGGCAGGTTGTGGCTCAGGTCCCAAATCTGTTGTTTGAGGGTATTGTAAGATTTGGAGGTCATCATCCTCGCCATATATTTTTGCAAGCCACCCACGTTTTTGGAGATGGACATGGCGTTGTCATTGAGGATCACCAAAAAGCGGTTGGGCTGGATGTGTCCGGTGTGGTTCAGCGCTTCAAAGCTCATCCCCCCCGTGAGGGCGCCATCACCGATCACGGCGATATGATGGGATTCTTCATCCTGCAATTCCGCAGCACATGCCATGCCCAGAGCGGCGGAAATGGAGGTGCTGCTGTGCCCCGTGGTGAAGGCGTCATAGGGGCTTTCATCACGGTTTGTAAAGCCGCTGATGCCATCCAGGCTGCGCAGGGTGTGGAAGCGTTCGTTGCGTCCCGTGAGGATCTTCCATGCATAGCTTTGATGCCCCACATCCCATACCACTTTGTCTTTATTGAGGTCAAAGATTTTGAGCAGGGCGATGGCGATCTCCACCGCTCCCAGGCTGGGCGCTATATGGCCTCCCGTCTGGGATACCACCTCCACGATGCGCTCGCGGGTTTCGGCGGCTAATTCCATCAGTTTGGTGAGGGGCAGCTTTTTAACGTCTTTGGGTTGTTTTATACTTTTTAGGATATCACTCATGTAAGCTCCTTGGGGCTCTTGCCGGCTTTGAGGGATGCCAGCTTGATGATGCCGATTTCCAGCAGGAAGAGGGCTAATGCCACCAGGAAGAGGGTCTTCCAGATATCATAGCCCAGGCGGGAGCGGAAGAGCTGTTTTTGCCAATCGGCTTTGAGGCTTTTGATATATTTTAGTTTCTGATAATCTTGAGGGTTATTCTCGCTTTCCTGATAGTGATAATCCACGGCGATGGCAGTGGCTTCACCATTGGCGATGCGGCTGTGGTAAATGCCGGGCTTGGATGCCCGATAGCTGCGATTGGCAAGCTGCAATACGGAGCCATCCGGCAGGGTGAGCTCTTGAGCGGTGATCAATTCACCAAGCTCGATGCGATTGCCTCCCGCAAGAGCCAAGCCGCTGTGTTCCAAAGCTCTGTATGCCAATACGGGAAAGATGGGATCTATGAAAAAGCTGTTTTGCATGGCGGCGGGATCGAGGGCAAAGAGGATCATATTATCCTTGGCAAGCACGAGGTCGTCTTTTCCCGCTTTTGCCAATGCCACAGAGCCAGACGCCTGGCAGCTCCAATAGTGGCTCACACGTTTTTGGGAAAGCTCTGTGCCGCCCAATAGCGAGCTGACATAGTGATGGGGGTTGAAATAGCTGAGCTCTTTGGCATCCCTCATAAAGCCGCCGATCTGGCAATCAAACATGGAAGACCACCAGGACGCCAGGTCTTTGCCCATGTTTTCATCCAGGAATACCACGGCACCACGCTTTTGATGGCGGAGGGATTCGATAAATTCCTTGAGGCGGGGACCGATGGGACCGGGCTTGTAAATAACAAAGTTTTGATACTCTTCCAGATCTGCCATTACCAAGGCATCGGGAGCGATCAGCTTCAGCTTGCCGCCTCCGCGATATACATCCAGGGCACCCTGCAGGTAAAAGGGCAGCGAGGCATCCTGGGTGATGACCGCCAAAGAGGGATTGAGGCGGTGAGGGAAGGCAAAGTAGGAGCGATTATCGTGCATCAGCCGCTCATCCACCACCTCCACGTACCCCGTCTGCCAGCCATCCTGCCTCAGCTCGATGAGGATGGTTTCCTTGATCTCCTGCCGGGCGGGGATGCTCACAAACTTTTCTGCCACCTTGGTTTCGCCCAAGACGGCTCTGATCAACACGTCCGCACGCTGGGCATCGCCGTGATTGGCAAGGGTAAATTGCAGGCTTTGCTGCCGGGTCTTATCCACCAATTGCGGCAGGGGAGTCACGTCTTTGATGCTCAGGTTTTGCCAGCTTTGCGGCGCTGCCAGGGGGATGAGGTGTACCGGCAGGGGGAAATCAGCCGGGTACTGCGCCTCCCGTTTATCCGTGATTAGATACAATTCTCGATTGGGGATGCCGGATTCCACCAGTTTGGTATGTGCCTTATCCATAGCCGCCTCCATGCTGAGGGGCAGATGGGTGATGGCAATGGAATTGATGATATCCCCGGGGATCTTGCCGGCATAGCTTTGCCCGTGCAGGGTGTTCCAGCTTTCATCCAGGGTGAGGATGATCACCTTATCCGTGGAATTGGTGAGGGCATTGATCTTTTCCAGGGCTTCTTTGCTGCGATCCAGGGCTGTCTTTGCCTCATGCAGATAATCCATGCCAAAGGAATTATCCACCACGATGGCAAGGGCGGTGGGCGGATGCTTGCCGCTTTGTTTGAGCCGGGAGGAAAACACCTGCGGGCGCGCCACTGCCAGCGTAAAGAGCAGAATGATCAGCATGCGGATGATGAGCAGCAGGATTTCCTGCAATTTGCTGCGCTTCTTCTCTTCCTGGGCGCTCAGCCGGATGAAGCGCAGGGAGGAGAATACCACGCGGGGCGGCTTGCGCTTGGCAATCAGCCAGATCAACAGGGGCAAAACCGTGGCTGCGGCAAAGATCAGCAGGCTGGTGTGGAGGAAAGACAGTTGGAACATGGCAACCCTTTAAGGCAATCCCAATCCCAGGGAAAAGAGGTATTCGCTTTCCCTCAGCTTCATCCCACGGCTATTCAGCGAAAAATCGAAGCGGAAGATGCTGTAGTTGTAACCACTGCCAATGGTGAAATTGATATTTTGCGTGCCATAAAAATCGTGACTATACACCCCCAAACTGAGGGGGATGCCGTGTTGGAGCAGGTTGCCCCGGGCATCCACCTGATTGCCCCAGCTCCACATATTCTTGAAACCCAGATGGTATGTGGTATCCGTGCTGTGGCTGATTCTGCCTAATACTCCGGCATTCAGGCTGGCAGAACCCATGTCATATGATGCAGAAAGCCCCACGCGCTGCTGGATGGGTACCGAGGAATAGCTTTCCCAATAGAGGCGGGAAAAGAGGTCATAAGCCACCAAGCCAAAGCGGAAGGGATCCTCATCCCACACCACTCCCACATCCGTGGAAAAGCCCTTCACCTTGTTATCTATAAATTCCTTGCGGTGCAGCGTGTTGCCCACCTGCTGTTCTCGCAGGTAAACCAAGCGCCCGCTGAGGTATTTGAGGTTAAAGCCCGCCCCCAATTTTGCCCATTTATCATCACGCGCCGCCAAGGAAAGCTGCACCTTATCCAAGGCATAATCATAATAAATGCTCTGATTTGCCTCCATTCTTTCACTGATATTGATGCGGCTCATCGGCTGATAGCTGAATCCCGCCTTTTGGGTGATGATGCTGAAATACTTGAATTGCTTGTCTTTGAGGGCATTGGATGGGCTTGCCGCCTCCCAAAAGCTCATCTGTTTGGGATTTGCCAGGCGGAAGGAGGTGACCAGATGACTCTCTTGCACATCAGCCAAGAGCGCAGGATTGGAATAGCTGCAATAGGGATCTGTAGCATCGGTGAGGTTCAAGCCCCCCATTCCTATGGCAAGCGGAGAAACGTTGTTTTCGGCAATGGCATAATCGTATTCCTTGATGGGCAGGGGATAACCCTGTGCCACCAAGCTTATCGCCATCAGGGCAAAACAGATAGTCAGTACTTTTTTCATTGTTGATGTGCCTCCACGGGCAGCATTTTTTGATATACCCACAGCCCCAGATAGTAGGCTGCTATCCCCACGATGATGCCACCCACAGCGTCTATAAACCAATGGTAATGGCAATAGGCTATGGAAAGCGAGAGGAAAAACGAGACCACCACAAACACATAGCCCATCCTGCGGGTAAAGCGCAGCCCGGCGATGGTGAGCACAATGGTGATGCCCACGTGTGAGCTGGGGAATGCACCGCCCCAATGTTGGGATTGGTTGTAGATAAAAGCCATGATATGGGTGAATGGTCCAGCCCGATATACCTTCGTAAGCTCGTGCGCCTCCGGGAGATAGCGTCCGCCAATGGTGGGCAGGATGCTATACATCAGATAGAAGATATAAAAGCTGAAGGTGAGCACGAAGATAAGCTCCATAAAGGCTTTGCGGTCTTTGAGATACAGATACAAGGGCAGGCCGGCTATCATGGGATAATAACAAAAGTATGCACCGTGAAACAGCTCCGAGATTGCCCAGTGTGAATGGCGCACCCCCCACTCCATCGATGGCAGATAGCCAAAGATAGCCTGATCCAGCTTCATAAAGAAGGGATCCTGCCACTGGGGGATCAACACCCTGTTGAAGGCATAATTTGAGGAATAAAAATAGCCAAAGAGCAGCACCGGATACAGCGCCCTCAAGAGGCGGAACACAGTGTAAAACCAGCCTTCCTGCCCTTCCCACCACCTTTCCAATACAGCAGAAAGCAAGACGGCGGTGAAGATGCTGAGATAAGAGGCAAAATGCAGCCCAAAATCCAGCACCCTTTCGTGGCCGATGAGGATATAGATCAGGATCCAGCCACAAAACAGCAGCGTGATGATATCAACGGGGCTCAGCCAGCGCCGTTTGCCGGTTTCAAGTGATATTGCGCTCATACATCCTGTAGGTCTTATATACTTTGGCATCCAACATCTCTGCCACACGGATCATCATTGTGTTATTTTCCAACACCCAGGAAAACTCTGCCGTGTGCAGGCCTTTGGGCAGCCCGCTTTTGTAGGAATAATAATAAAAGAGGGTATCTATGCCACGGCCGCGATAGCCCTCCACCACGCCCATGGTGATCACCCTTGCCGTGCTGATCTTGCGCTTGGCAAAGAGCGCTTTGATGATGGTGATGGGATTTACCCGCCCGTTCATCACCTTCAACACCTCGTTGTAATTTGGCAAAGACAGGCAAAAACCTATGGGCTCGCCCTTCATCTCTGCCAATAGCACCAAATCCAAATCTGCCACCGGCAACAATTCCTTGGTGGTGTGCTCCAGCTCCTCCTGGGTCATGGGAACGTTGCCCCAATTGGATTCCCAGGCTTTGGCATATACATAAAAAATGGTTTTGATATCCTCGGCACGCTCTTTTTTGCCGCGCCTAATGGAACGGATGGTAACGCCGGTGCGCCTTTCGATGGCTGCCGCCAGGCGGTCGATGCGCTCTGGCATCTCGGTTTTGTGGCTTAAGTAGGCATACATATCCATCTCCTTGGCAAAGCCACATTCTTCCAAAAGGGTCTGATAATAGGGCTTGTCATGACGATTCATGATCATCGGCGGGGTGTCAAAGCCATCCACCAACATGCCACATTCATCATTGATGGTAAAATTCATGGGTCCGCGCATGGCATCGCGTCCCTTGGCTTTGTTCCAGTCTGATGCGGCATCCAAAAGGGCACGCGCTACCTCCACATCGTTTTCACACTCAAAAAAGCCAAAGAAACCGATATTATCCTTGTGTTCCGCATTGTGCCTCAGGTTTGTGTGGGCGGTGATTCTGCCCACCACTTCGCCACATTTCAGCGCCAAAAAGAGGCATGCCTCGGAATGCTTGAAAAAGGGATTGTGCCGAGGGCTCAGCATTTTCTTTTGGTCACCGATCAAAGGCGCCACCCAATTGGGATCATTCTGGTAAAGACTGAATGGAAACATGATAAAGGCTTTCAGGTCTTTGTCATTTTCCACTTTCTTGATTTGCACCATCTTGTTATCTCCTTATCTATAGCCGGGATTTACAGCTCTCCCAGCTTTTTGGATACCATAAAATTGAGCACTCCCATAAAGAGCGCCACGCCCAACATCATGCCAACAAAGTATGGAGGCACTTCTTTGCGGAAAATGGGGATAAATGAATAGAGCACTTGGGTGAGAATCACGGGCAAAATCACGATGAGGTATTGGGCAAAGCGAATCTGCTTGAATTTTGCCACCACAATCCACGCTATACCAAGTGTAATCAGGATGGGATAAGGGGAAAAGTAAAGCATAAAACCGGTGTAGGTGAAGATGCCGCGTACGCCTCGAAAGCGATGCGTAGCCGGCAGACAATGCCCCACCAACATCGCCAAGCCATAAAGCAGCATATAGTTCATGGCGTGGATTTTGCCCACCCCAGGTATCAGCTGCGTGCCTTCCAGGAGGATGAGCAGCAGCTCTATCACCTTCATAAACAGATATGCCTTTGCCATATCCAAAGCACCCACTAAGACTCCCAAAGGACGGCTGATATTGGCATAGATATTTTCTGTATCTGCCAGGCCGGTGCCCACCTTGTAGATATCCAAGGAGCGAAAGCCTTTTGCCACAATGCGGGCAGTGGAAAAGCAACCATACAGGTATGCCAATACTACGATGCCTGCTGCAATTAGATAAATCACCTTTTACCTCCATAATCACGCGCGCCAAAGATCACAGAACCCAAGCGCAGCATATTGGCGCCTTCTTCCAAAGCCACCAGATAGTCGTCACTCATCCCCATGGAAAGCCAGCTCATATCAATGGCAGGATCATCCAGGGCCTTCAAGCTGTCAAAGAGCTGTTTCATCTCTTGGAAATATGGGCGCGTACGCTGGGCATCCGGGCTCATCAAGCCGATGGTCATCAACCCGCGAATCCTCAAAAAAGGCAGGCGGGAGATCTCCAACACCAATTCCCGGGCGCTCTCCAGATCCGCTCCACTCTTGGATTCCTCCTCCGTTACATTCACCTGGATTAGGATATCCTGAATCCTATCCATCCTGCCTAAGGTGGAATTGAGCTTTTGCGCCAGGTGCAGGGAGCCCACGCTGTGGATGAGCGTGGGGTTTAAAGCCAGGAGGGCGTTGATTTTATTGGTTTGCAGATGACCTATAAAGTGAAATCCGCCATATTCCTCTGTGACGAAGGGATGCTTGCGCACGGCTTCCTGCACCTTGTTTTCCCCCCAGTGCGTGATGCCGGCCTTGAGGGCGGCATCTATCATTTCCACCGGATGGGTCTTGGTGACGGCTACCAAAATGGTGTCCTGGGGATCACGCCCCAATGATCTTAGTTTTGTGGCAATGGCATCCTGCACTGCCAATACGTTTTCCCTGATGGGGAGCATCAACACTCCTTTGTAGTGTGTTCTATGTGGTAAAACAGTGATAAACAGTATGGTTATCCACTTATAATTTGATTTCTTCAAAAAAACAAGGAGGCTGTAACTGTCAAGTGGAAATGTATGCGCTGCCCAAAATCACTTCTCCCCTGTTAACCACCCTTGTCTCTCCTTTGTCTCGACAAGGGTGAGACAAGGGTGGTACAAGGGTGGCTAATGGGCAAGGCGCACGCTGCGCGTGCCTTAGGGATCAGGGGACTGTGAGGAGTGTGGTGCGGTAACACTGGCCTTCACGTAAGGGTCGTTCCACCGGTTTTAACCGGTTTTAAAATAAGGACTTACCACCTTTTCAACACCGTGGCATAATACATAAATCATCAGCCTATGTCTGTCTGCCAAACCTAATTCCTGCAGTTCGTGTAACCCCTTGTTAATTCCGGGACTTAAAGCCGACTAAAGTCAGTGAAACGACCGGATAAATCCCGTGTTACCAAGTGGTTACAGTCTTCGGTTGTGCTCTTTTTAT
>JAAYQD010000019.1 GCA_012519465.1 Candidatus Cloacimonadota bacterium | reverse complement strand
TAAGGTTTGTAAGTAAAAACCAGCCTTTTTATCATTATTTTCTACTACAGACTATGACTGCCAGACTACCGGCTTTTTGTTATTTATATTTACCCCACAGGAGATACCTCTGGGGTTTTTGCTTTCTTAGAATTGCTTAACAAAATAATAGGGAAAAAATATAAATAATGAAAAGGAGATTACCTATGAAAAAATCACGCATATTCTTAACTATAACTATGCTTGCTTTAGTTATTCTTGTTTTTACCGGATGCCAGGGAGTTGTTCCCACACCCTCACCCGGTGTCACAGAAGATGTCACAGTCATAAGTGGAAGAATCAAGATGCCTCTTACCTGTTGTGCCCCTGAAGGTGTATATACAGAAAGCAGTGACAAAGATTGTGATGAGGCCGAATTATGGCCCTTCGTACCCAATGCAGTAGTAGAGCTAAAATCTGCTGCAAAAGGTAAATGCAAAACAGTACTGGCTACCACTTTAACCGATGAGGATGGCAACTACCTATTTGAAGATGTAAAGCCAGGACTCTATATCATTACTGCCTTTTGTCCGGAAGAGACCAAAACAAGCTTCTTCTTAAAGGATGTAGCTGAAAAGATCCACGGTGTGGCACTCGATGCCGGTATCCCCGATTGTACCTCTACCTCTCTTGCCTTAGTCATCGAAAAGGTTAATAATTGTTACAATGACTGGTATCACTGCTACAATAAGCTAAATACTAAAGTTTATAAACTCATTGAAACAATAGCCAAAGATGTAGGCAAAGTCGATATTGTAGCCATAATGAACCATAACAGCTTTGGTGACTATTGTGATGATATATATGATGACCTAGTTGACCTTATCTGTGACTTCGGTTGCTGTACCAGCCCTGGAACTACCGGTGGTGGTGGTGGACCAACACCAGGGCCAACTAATTATACTTTAACTTTATTGGTCGAGCCAGAAGGTGCTGGAACAGCGACTCAGTCTGGTAGTGGCACATATCCTGCAGGAACAACCGTAGATATACTTGCAGTAGCCAATCCATGTTATGAGTTTGGGGAATGGGAAATAAACTCGGGTGACCCTGGTGAAGATTTTGACTCTAACTTAAATAATACTGAAGTTCTTATGAATGGCAATGTTACTTTGACTGCTCACTTCTGTCCAACTATAGTTGGCGTGGAAATCAATTTTAAAAAGCCAAACGGAGAACAATATGTATCTGAGTCAGCTCTTAAAACTATTGCACCTCCCGACTTAAAGTTGTGTTTGGATCAATGTGCTACCATTACATCTGTCTCTATTAAATTTGAATGTGATAATCTTAATGTTGACCTTGGCCTTGATGATGAAAATTTAGAATGGGACTATGATAACACCGATATCAACTTTGTTCTAGAAACAGGAGCATTTTGCTTGAATAAAGGTAGTGAGCCTGGTAGATATTTCCTTAAAGTGACCTATACAGACCCATGTGGAGGAGATGAATGGTATGATTCACTGGCTGTTGAGTTTGAAGATTGTGAACCAATTTTCGAGCTAATTATGGCAGTTTCCCCAGAAGGAAGCGGTACGACCGATCCTACTATCGGAGGCCCTTATTACTATCCAGAAGGGGAGGAAATCGATATTAGCGCAGTTGAATTGGGAAATTATCAATTCTTGGGATGGGCATCAACAGCAGGAACCGTTACTGATATTTCTAATAAAAATACTACTTTTACTATGCCTGCACAAAATGTAACGGTAACAGCAATATTTAGGCTTGAAGACTTCTTTGATGGTGGCAATGTCACTGTAGGATTTGAGGATCTACCTTCAGAGTCTAGCTCAGATTTTGACTATAATGATTTTGTTCTGGATATAACTACTTCATTAACAAAGATTATCGAAGGCGATGATGATGGAAAGCTTAAGGAAATTAAATTTACTTTTATTCCAAAAGCAAGAGGTGCTGGCAATAATGGTTCCTTCTGGTTAAATATCCCAAAAAACACCTTCCAGTTAAGTGGAGGAAATACAGCATCATATGTATTAAGTATTACAGGTAGCTCATATTCTACAGGTTCGTCAGGTAACTATGATCCAAATAATGATGATTTAGACTTAAGAGTTATCCCATGGACAAGAGAAGCTCTAC
>JAAYQD010000262.1 GCA_012519465.1 Candidatus Cloacimonadota bacterium | reverse complement strand
GCTCTTGTGCCTCAGCAGCGTCCTGCGTGACTTACCCATCCGTAAGGTGCTAACCCTGCATAATATCAAGACCTTGCCGGAATTGGGTGAGCACTTTTACCTGCGCCATCTCTATAAATACACCTTGAAGAGAGCGTTTTCCATCTGGGATAAGGTACTCTTTGTAAATAAGGCTCAAAATCTTCGTATGGAAGAGATTATCCCTCCTAAGAAAAGCGTTTTCATTGGTAATGCCATCCATCCTGCTAAGCCCTGTGATGATCCATTTATCAAAGAGACAGTGGAGAAATTGCAGCCCGAGGTGTTTAACATCTTGGCGGTGGCTAACCTGAAAGCCAGCAAGGGCTTGGATATCCTGATCAATACTGTAGCCCAGATCAAAAATGAGGGTAAAGCCGTGGCACTGTGGGTTGTGGGTGATGGGGAAGAGAGGACCCATCTCTTGGAATTGACTTTGAAGATGGGTTTGCAGCAGGAAGTGCACCTGATGCTGGCAAAACCCAACGAGATTGTACGACAGTTGTATCCGCTGTTTGATCTCTTTGCTTTGCCCAGCTATCGCGAAAGCTTTGGCATCGTCTATTTGGAGGCGATGGAGGCGGGAATCCCCGTGATAGGGGTGAAGGGGCAAGGCATTGATGGCGTGGTGATTGACGGTGAGAATGGCATGCTATGTGAGCCCAAAGACCAGGCTTCCCTCTATGAAAAGATTAGCTGGGTGATGGATAACCCGGAGGCGGCCAAAGAGATGGCAAAAAAAGGGCAAGCCCTGGTAAAAGAACAATATATGATGGATGACCTCATCCAAAGGTTGAGAGATATCTATGAAGAATAAGCAGCGCATACTGATGATCGTGAATGAATTCCCGCCCACCGGTGAAAGTGGAGTGCAAAGGCCGCTCAAGTTTTTGAAATATCTGGTGGCTGAGGGTTGGGAATGTCATGTAATCACGCCTGCCCGTCCCACCAAAACGGTGTTGGACGAAAGCCTCCACAAGGAGATTCCTCCCAAGGCAAAGATATATAGAACAAGAAGTTGGGGCTTTAGCGGGAAGAGCGTGGATAGGGTGGCAGATATCAGGCAAGATGCTTCCTCCTGGGGGATCAAGGGGCTTTTATCAAAAATCCTGATTGCCCTCAATCATGCGATATTCCCCATCGACAAGCAGATTGGCTGGGTTCCCTTTGCCTATTTCAAAGCTTTGCAAGTGATTAGGCGGTATAGGATACGCAATGTATATATCACAGCCTTTCCTTTCTCTGCTTTTTTGATTGGCATCCTGCTGAAGCGCAAGCTGAAAGACCGCATCCACTGGGTGGCGGATTATAGGGATGCCTGGCAGTTTGAACCGCTTTTGCATACCAGAATCCCAGCATCCAGACTGAATCTAATCCGCCGTGTGGATAGAGCCGTGATTGAAAGCTGCGACAACGCTGTGTTTGTAACTCCCTCCATTCATCAGGAGTATCGGGAGGCGTTCACCAAGCACAGGGACAAGATGGTGATGATTACCAACGGTTATGATGAGGCAGATTTTGAAGGTTTGGAGCCGTACGATTTCAGCAGTCCAGCTATGGTGTACATGGGCAAAATCTACGACATCCGCCGTCCCGACAATATGCTGAGAGCGATCAAAGCGGGCAGTTTTGACCTGCCTCTCGTCCATATCGGTTCCCTGTGCGCCGATGCCAAAAAGGCTATTGCCGCAGGGGATTACGGATTCTATCAATACTGGGGTTATAAACAGCACAAAGAGGCGCTTTCCATAGCTTTGGGAGCAGAGCTGAACCTGCTGTTACTAAATGATGACGAGGCATCTGAGGGAGTGTATTCTGGCAAGGTGTTTGAACTGCTGAGATTAGGGCGCCCCATCCTGGCTTTGGGTCCCAAAGAGTGCATCGTAAAGGACTTGATCTTGGAAACGGCTGCCGGAGAATATGTGTGGCTGAAGGATGAAAAAGGGATCATCGCCGCAATAAAGCGCATCCTGGATAACCCCCGTGCCTATGCTGCACATCCTGATTATATCAAACGGTTTGACCGCAAGGTTTTAAGCCATCAATTGGCAGAATTGTATGAATAAAACGAGCCCTATAGTGAAAAAAACATTGATGATACTTACCTGGCTGATCTGGAAGGTGCGCCAGGCATTTACGCGCTTTAGTGCCAAGGACCCCAAGCGGATATGTGTGTTGTATATTAGCGGAATGGGCGATATCCTGTGCGACACCTTTTTCTTTGAGGAATTACGCCACAAATGGCCCCAGGCAGAGCTGACTGCCTGCTTCCCGGCGGCGTTTTGCGAGCTGCAAGAGAATTACTTTGCCTTTGACTCTTACATCCCTCATCGGAGCCATTGGCAAACGTTGATCCAGCTGTGGAAGCTGAATGCCGATCTGATCATCATCCCCGGCTGGCTGCTCAAAAACTCCGTGCTGGCGATATTCTCCAATGCCAAGGCGATATTGGGATATATCAACGACCTCAGCTTCAGCAACCGCCTCTTGAACAGCTTTACCCTGGAAGCTGCCGGCATCGCCGTTCAACGCTATCAACAGGATATGCGCCAGTGTCATCTTTCCCAGCGTCCCGCCGCCATTGCCGCTGCTTTGGGGATGCCGCAGTTTGATCCTCAATCGTTACAGCCCAAAAGACACCAGCCAGCACAGGATTATGCCGTGTTTCATGCGGGAGCCCGCTTTGAGGGCAGGCGTTGGCCGGAGGATAGGTTTGCCGCGGTGGCAGATTGGCTGTTGGAAAGCGGCAGGATAAAAACAGTGTATTTGATTGGTGACAAGGATGATACGAGGATCAACCGCCGCATCCGTTCCTTTGCCAAATCAAAAGAGATTGTGGATAAGGCTGGCAAGCTGAGTCTGCAGGAAAGTTATCTCCTGATAGCGAAGGCAAAGCTGTTTGTGGGCAACGATTCCGGACCCATGCACATGGCAGCTTTGGCGGGAATCCCCACCTTGGGGCTGATGGGTCCCAGCTATCCCAAAATAAGCGGTCCTTTGGGCAAACAGAGCAGAGCTGCGTTTCACGAATTTGATTGCAGCGGTTGCGATCAGCGTGGATGCGACCATAAGTATCGCTGCATCAAGGCAATCACCATCCCAGAGGTACAAGACATCATCAACGAGATGTGGAAAGAGCAATGATCAAGATTCTAAATATAATCACCAGACTCAATATCGGCGGAGCCTCCATTCACGTGGTGGAAATCTCCCAGATGTTTACTTCCGAAAACTACACTTCCACCGTGCTGTATGGGGATGTGGAGGCAAATGAAAGCGATATGCTGTATCTTGCCAAGGAGTATTCGTTTCCCATGATCAATATCCCCACGATGGGGCGCAGCATCAACCTCTGGCAGGATTTGAAGCTGATCCCCAAAGTGTATCGGATCATCCGCAGGATACAGCCGGAAATAGTGCACACCCACACGGCGAAGGCTGGACTCGTGGGCAGGATTGCCGCGCGGATGGCTGGGGTGCCGGTGATATTGCACACCTTCCACGGCAATAACTTCCGTGGCTACTTTGGCAGGCTGATGAGCTGGATCAGCGTGCAATTGGAGCGAATGTTGGCAGGGATCAGCACGCGCATCATCGCCATCAGCGATCAGCAAAAAGAAGAGCTGCTGAGGTTTAAGATATGTAAACCAGACAAGCTGAGGGTGATCCATCTGGGTTTTGAATTTGGCAAGATCAGCTATGATGAATCTCACCAGGGCTTGTTTAAGGCGAATTTTGGCACTCTGCCCCAGCATAAACTGGTGGGCTTCGTGGGCAGACTTACCCAGATCAAGAATCCCTGGCTGTTCATCAAAATAGCGCAGATAGTGCTCAAAACCCGTGATGACGTGGTATTTGCCTTTGTGGGCGATGGGGAATTGGCTGATGCCCTCAAAGACGAGGTGATGAGCCTGGGCTTGCAGCAGAGGATTATCTTCACCGGCTTTGTAAAAGACCTCAAGCCCCTATATGCGGATATGGATGCCTTGCTGCTCACCTCCATCAACGAAGGCACTCCCGTGGCGATCATCGAAGCCATGGCAAACAGGGTGCCCGTGCTGGCAACCAAGGTGGGCGGAGTGCCCAATCTGGTGGCGGATGGAGAAAGTGGCTGGCTGTTTGATACTGATGATGCCGACGGCTTTGCCCAGACCCTGCTGAAGGTGTTGGATGACGCAAACGACTATTCTGCCGTCACCCGCAAGGCCTGGGAAGATATCAGTGCCCGATATTCTGCCAGCCGGAAAGACGGAGCTGGAGGAGCTGTTTTCGGAGCTGGGGCTTTAAGCCATAATGCAGGTGCCAGGTACCAGGTTTCAGTATCCCCTGTCCCCTGGTCCCTAAGCGCGCAGCGTGCATCTTGCCCATTAGCCACCCTTGTACCACCCTTGTCTCACCCTTGTCGAGGCAAAGGAGAGACAAAGGTGGTTAACAGGGAAGAAGGGGGTACATAAGGAAACGATCGGCTATTTGAGCAACAGTCCCTTCCTGGTGGTTTTCCCGTCTGTAAAGAGATACATCCCGGAGGGGCAGCGCCTGCCTTCTTCATCACGACCATCCCAGCTGCTTTCCAGGGCTGTGGCTCCCATTGTCTTGACAAGGCGTCCTTTGAGATCGTAAATGCGGATCATGTGCCCGGGGGCATATTTGATGCGAATGCTATCCTTGAAAGGATTGGGGCTGAGGCTGAAAGCGTGGGGTGGTTGGATGGGATCATCATTGGCAGTGCCCTGTATATCGATTTCCCAGTGGATGGTGTGGGAGTACTCCGCGGAAGATACCTGACAGCTGAGGCTGTGATTGCCGGGGCTGAAAACGTGGCAAACAAGATAATCTGTGGTGCCATCCTG
>JAAYQD010000261.1 GCA_012519465.1 Candidatus Cloacimonadota bacterium | reverse complement strand
TTCCCCAGGCATTTGGCAGATTTATAGCCCCAGAGGTAGGGGGTCATGATGCGCACGGGGCCGCCATAGTTTTCGTCCAATAGTTCGTTGTCAAATTCCCATGCCACCATGGTTTTGGGCTTAAGGGCAATATCCAGGGGGATGGAAGTGTCATAGATGAGGCGGTGGCTCCAAAAGCGGACAAATTTGCAGGAAGGCAGCAGCTCCACCTCGTCCAGGATGGTGCTGAGGCGCACGCCACCCCACAGCCCCTTCACGCTCCAGCGAGTGACGCTGGTGAGGCGGGCTATTTCCTGAGCCGGGGGCAGGGCAAGGAGGTCTTGCCAGCTAAAGATCCGGGGTTTATTGCAACTGCCCGTCACTTCGATGGTCCAGCTTTCCCTGTCCAGTTTGCCGGGATGTCCTTCCGCCCAAAAGATGGGTGTATTCATGCTTGCAAGCTTGCTCATAATGTGTATAATCCTTATTCGTCTTGTATGGGATTGCGCATTAGGTTGGCGATGATATCCGAGGGGATGATGGATTGCGTTGCGCGCTGTTTGCTAAGTTCCGTGGCTGTTTTGCCCAAGAGCAGAGCACCCATGGTGACGGCTTGGGCCGGATCCAGACCTTGTGCCCGGAAGGAGGCGATGATGCCGGAAAGAACGTCGCCGCTGCCAGCAGTGGCAAGGGCATCGTTGCCGGCTGAGATAACCACCACCTGATCCTTAAATCGCATGAGGCTGCAGCTGCTTTTGAGCAGGATGGTCATGGGGCTTTGCGGCAAAAACGCCAAAAGATGCTGAAGGGGGTCACTGCGCAAATCTTCCATCGAGATCTCTGCCAGGCGGCAAAACTCTCCCCAATGGGGGGTGATCACGATATCGGGGCGCATGAGGTGGGGGAGGAGGTTCCTATTTTCTGCGATCAGGTTCAGGGCGTCGGCATCCAAAATAAGGCGGACATCCTTACGTTTTAGTACCAGTTTCAACATTTCCAGTGCCCAGGCGTCTGTGCCCAAACCGGGACCGATGAGGATTGCATCAGCATTTGCCCACAGTTTATCCAGTTTGGCGGCATCTGGCAAGCCCTTGGCGGTTTCGGGTACGGGCTGGTGCAGGGCTTCTGTGAGGCGGGAGGCATAGAGGGCGGTATGCTCCGGGCGGTGATAGAGATACACATATCCGACGCCGGATTTGAGGGCGGCACCTGTTGCCAACAGCGAGGCTCCTGTAAAGCCGGTATTACCGCCGATGATAACGAGGCGTCCATAGGTTCCCTTATGCGCTGTGGGGTTACGTTCCGGGAGCCAATAATCTGCTTCATCGAAAAGTGCCAAATTGGTGAATTCCCCTGTAAAGTGGCGCGGAATGCCGATGGGGGCGATGCGCAATTCTTTACAAAATATCTTGCCTTTACCCAGGAAGTGCCCCGGCTTGTAGGCTTCCATGGCCACGGTGAGGGAGGCGTCGAAAGCAAGCTGGGTATCTCCGGAGACGGCACAAAGTCCACTGGGGATATCCACGCTGCAAATGGGTATCAGCGAGTCGTTTACCATCTGTACCAGCCGGGCAATCTCCGGGGGCAGCTCGCCTCTAAAACCCGTGCCATAGATGGCATCCACGATGAGGGTGGAGGAGAGGATTAGCTTCTGCAAATCTTCCTCTTCCGGGGGCAGGCTGCTGATGGGGACGCCCATTTGGGAACAGATATCAAGGTTTTTCTTTAGGTCTCGGCTTGGTTTTTTATCGTTTACCAACACAATATGCACGCCGTGCCCTAAGATATTAAGCCATCTGGCTATCACGGCACCATCACCGCCGTTATTGCCGTTTCCACACAAAATCAGGATGCGTTTTTTGTTGTAATCAGGGAAAAAGCTATCGATATGCTGTGCTGTGCCATGTCCGGCATTTTCCATCAGCAATATTGAGGGGATGCCCAGCTCTTGGATAGCCACAGTTTCGCAGGCTCTCATTTGGGCAGGGGTGAGGATGGGATGCATAAAAACTCCTTGTGTTTAGTGGCCCAGAGGCAGGCGGATTTCCACGGTGGTGCCTTCGTTGAGGGTGCTTTCCAGTATTTTGATGCTGCCTTGGTGATATTCGTTGATGATGCGTTTGGC
>JAAYQD010000260.1 GCA_012519465.1 Candidatus Cloacimonadota bacterium | reverse complement strand
GAAAGATGTTCATACACAATCACCTTGGCATTGCTAAAGCCTTTGCTTTGATACTCTTTAAAGAGTATCAAAGCAAAGGCTTTAGCAATGCCAAGGTGATTGTGTATGAACATCTTTCCGAAGACAACCGGATGCGCGTGAAGGTGGAGGTGGAGGAAGGCAAGCGGGTGGCAATCTCCAGCATCAGCTTTATCGGCAATGAGGAGATGGATGCCAAAGCCCTGCAAAAGAGGATGAAGACCAAGCCCGCCTCGCTGCTTCGTTCCGGACGCTTTGAACAGGAAAAGTTTGATGCAGACCTGGTGAATCTTGCCAATTATTACAGGCAACATGGCTATGTGGATGTGCGCATTGGTCCCTGGGAGCTTACTCCCATCAGTGACAAGGAATTGCATCTGGAAATACAGGTGCGGGAAGGCGAACGCTATATCTTAGGCGATATCGGCGTGAAAGGCAATGATCACTTTACCACGGATGCCATCCTCAGCAAATTCACCCTCAAAAATGGCGAGCCCTTCGACGAGGAGAAGTTTGAAAAGCAACTGGGCTTAGTGTATTCGATGTATTTTGATGAGGGTTTTATTTATACACATATCGAACACGAAAAGATAAAGCGCGATAACGAGCTGGAAGTGATGTTGATGGTGAATGAGGGTCCCCGGGCGCGCATCCGCCAGATACATATCACGGGCAACCGGCGCACCAAGGAAAAGGTGATCCGCCGCCAGCTGGAAGTGGCTCCCGGAGATTATTTCCGCCAAAGCCAGGTAATCCGCAGCCAACAGAATATCTATAATCTGGGCTTTTTTGAGCCGGATATATCGCTGGATTATCGCCCCATCAATAACGACGGGGATATTGACCTGTATCTGGATGTGATCGACAAGGCCTCCGGTATGGCAAACGGAGGTGTGGGCTATAACAGCCAGGATAAGTTTGTGGGGCAGCTTTCTGTATCTCAAAACAACCTCTTTGGTAATAATTGGTCCAGCAACCTCAGCTGGGAATTTGGTAAAAACACACAGAATTTTGAATTTGGCTTCACCAATCCCAATCTCTATGATACAGACATGCTTTTGGGCACCAATATCTATTATACGGAGAGGGATTGGAGCTCGTTTTACTATAAAATCTACACCCGCGGCGCCAGCCTCAGGTTGGGGCAATATCTGCCTTGGGTGGATAGAACCCGCTTGGTGGCAGGCTACTCTTTGTATTCCAAAAAATACCGCATCACGGATATGGATAAAGTGTTGGGAGATCCCCTGGCAAACGCCACTCTGATAGAGCTGGATTCCCTCAGCTGGCGCTACACTTCCGCGCTCAGCGGCACCCTCAGCCGGGATACGCGAGATAATGTCTTCTTCCCCACCCGTGGCACACAGATTACCATGTTTTCAGAGGTAGCCGGCGGTCCTTTGGGCGGAGACTTTGATTATTTCAAACAGATCTTCCAGGTAAATTGGTATGCAGAAGCTTGGGAAAAGCTGACCCTGCGCAATAAATGGCGCTTTGGCTATGTGGCAGCTTATGGACGCAGCAACGATGCCCCTCCTGATGAGAAATTCTATCTGGGAGGAACCGGAGTGGATGGCATCAGAGGCTATCCGGACCGTTCGATTGGACCCGCAGGGGGAGGAACGCGCGCCATTATCTTTTCCACAGAAGTGGGATATCCCATTGCCGGAGATCAGATTATCGCCGTTGCCTTCTTTGATGCGGGAAATAGCTATAACAAACTGAGAGACTTTAACTTTTTGGAGCTGCGCAAAGGAGCCGGAGCCGGCGTCCGCATCCGCAGTCCGTTTGGCCTGATTGGTTTTGATTATGCCTACAACCTCGATGAAGGCGGCTGGGAGCCTCACCTCCAATTTGGAACCACATTCTAAAGTGAAACGCTATCGCCATCTCTTTGGACCGGTTAATTCCAGACGGCTGGGGCTGTCTTTGGGGGTTGATCTGGTTCCTTATAAATATTGCCCCCTAAACTGTGTGTATTGCGAGGTGCAAAGCACCACCCATCTCATTACTGTACGCAATGAATATATCCCCATAGATGAGATTTTGGAGGAGCTGGATCACTTTTTGACCAGCCGTCCGCCCCTGGATTATATCACCTTCTCCGGAGCGGGAGAGCCAACCTTGAATATTGGCTTTGGACGCGTGGTGAAACACATCAAAAGCCGATATCCAGAGTATAAACTGGCACTGCTCACCAATGGCACCCTGCTGCATGATCCCGTGGTGAAAGCGGAGGCGCTGCCCTGCGACCTGGTGTTGCCCTCCCTGGATTCTGCCACCCAGCGCGGTTATGAGATTATCAACCGTCCCCAAAAAGACCTGTTGGTGCAGGAGCTGATTGCCAGTTTGATAGCATTTCGGCAGGAGTATAAAGGGGAGATGTGGCTGGAGGTGTTTATCATCGCCGGTATCAACGACAGCCAGGAAGAGCTGATCGCCCTCTCCCGTGCCATCTCCCAAATAAGGCCGGATAAGGTGCAGCTAAACGCTTTGGACAGACCCGGTGCCGAGGAATGGGTGCAGGCGGCGCCACTATCTTTATTGCAGGAGATCAAGGCATTCTTTCAAACTCAATTTACCACTCCGGTGGAAATCATCGCCAAGGCTGCGGCACACCTGGAATATGAAGGTTCCGCCGATATGTTGGCTCAAATAGCTTCCACGCTGCAGCGCCGTCCCAGCACTGCGGAAGACCTTGCCATCACCCTGGGAACGCATATCAATGAAGTCTCCAAACTATTGCGGGAGCTGAATACAGCTGGCAAGATAGAGCATAAGCGCGAGGAAAGAGGGGTGTTTTATCTATGGAAAGCTTGAACACCGCCATCATCACCGCAGCCGGCAGCGGCACCCGCATGGCATCCGCCATCAAAAAGCAATTTATCGAGCTGGCGGGCATCCCCATCCTGATCCGCACCTTGGAGCGCTTCTTTGCCTCTGCCTGGATCTCCAACCTCATCATCACCGCCCCCGAAGAAGACCTCGAATATACGAAAGCTTTGATCGAAGAATACTTTGGACAGGAAGAAAAACCGTGGATAGTGATACCGGGAGGCAGCCAGCGGCAGGATTCCATCTTTGGGGCGTTGCAGCTGTGTCCGGAAGAAACCAACCTGGTATTTATCCACGATGCCGTGAGACCCTTTGTCTCCCTGGATCTGATAGCGGAGCTGGGGCAACAGGCGGTTTCCCAGAAGGCTGTGATTCCTGTGGCGAGGATCAAGCACACCGTGAAGAGCATACAGGGCAATCATATTGAAAACACCATCCCCCGTGAGCGGCTGGTGCACGTATTTACCCCTCAGGTTTTTGATTTTGAGCTGATCACACACGCCTATGAAAAGGCTTATGAAGATGGATTTGAAGGCACAGACGATGCCTCGCTGGTGGAACACCTGGGGCATCCGGTGGGCTATCTGTATGGCTCGGATTTGAATATCAAGATTACTGATGAAGATGACCTCTTTTTGGCATCCCAAATTATAAAACACTCCATGATATAAAAGGACGCAATATGTTTACTCACAAATTATTACATCATTATAACAAAGCGTTGGTTGGCCTTGCCAAACGCCTGCAATCATTCACCCTCAGGATTCCCATGCCCATCATCGGCGTGGGCTGTGGAGTATTGGGTCTATCCCTGGGCAAGGTATCCGTGAATATGGGCAAATACGCCTCCACCCTGCTTAAATCTCTGGAATACAGGGGATTTGACTCCACCGGTGCTGCTTTTCAAGCCGATGGCGAGGAAGTGGTGTTGCTCAAAGACGTGGGCGCTCCCAGCACCCTGGTGAAGACCTTGGGCATCGAAAAACAGAAGGGAAGCCTCTTTTGTGGACAAGTGAGATGGGCCACCTATAGCATGGTGAGCAAAGAAAACGCCCAGCCCTTTGTGGTGAATTGCAAACAGCATGTCTATGGCGCTCACAACGGCAATATCACAAACACCCGCGAGCTGGAAGTATTCCTCACCAAGGAAGGGCACAACCTGCAGGGCACCAGTGATGGCGAAATGTTAGTCCATACCGTGGAGCATTACCTGGATATCGAGATCAAAAAAGCGGGACGCCCCACAGACCACGAATCCCGCCGTGCCTGCATGCGCAAAGCCATCATCGCCATGTCTGAAAAGCTGGTGGGCTCATATGCTGCGGTGATCGTAGACCCCGTCACCCGTTATAGCTGGGCCATCAAAGCCGGCAGCAGTCTGTATTTTGGTGTGGGAGAATTGGATGATAGCAAGTTTGGGCTGGCATCCTCAGACCTCACCTCCGTATTGCGTTTTACCAAGATGATAGTGAACCTGCGCGAAGGTGAATTCATCGAGTATGACCACGATAATTATCAGGTTTATGCCCTCAAAAACCTGCGGTTCCGCCACCTCAAGAAAGCCGATGAAGTGTATGTAAAAGGCCAGGAGATTGGCACCAAGGCGGTGTATTCCCGCCTCAGAGCGGAAGATGTGGAGCTGATGCCCGAATTCGACTATTTTATGGAGCAGGAAATCTATGCCCAGGTGGAATCCACCGGCAAGCTGGCAAAGCTCTTTGCAGGAGGCTCCAACAGCGGAAAGACGATGCTGGAGCACATCCGCAATGCAAATCTGTTCAAGAAGCTGACCTCCATCGTGAATCCCATCCTGGATAAGCCTGAATTTGAAGAGAAACAAAAGCTGTTTGATGAATACTGTGAAAGCGAGGAATGGGATGAATTTTACAAGTCTTCCCGCAAGCTATATCCGGCGTTTTTTGATGTGGCAGTGAAAGAAGACTTTGCCAAAAAGTACTTCTTTTCCAACGAGATGAATATCTTTATCGATCTCATTGGTAGCGAATTTGACTTCCGCAGGATCACCCTTGCCAAATCTCTTGACGCCATCTGCGAGCAGCGCAGCGTGCAAGACTTTGAAAAGAAGGTGAAGGGCTTTTTGGACCTGATCGTAAATACAAACCGCAACAACCGCATTGCCTATACCATCGCCTGTGGCACCAGCTTTCATGCCACCAAGGTGGGAGCCCTCTTTTTCAACGAGATAGCCGGTGTGGAAATCATCCCCATCCTGCCGGGTGATTTTAGAGGAGAATATTCAAACTGCGTGAAAGACCACGACCTCGTGATAGGCGTCTCACAATCTGGCGAAACCAAAGACCTCATTGATATCTTCAATGATATCGAAGCCAGCGGACTCAATATCAGTCGCGTGGTATTGGTAAACAACGTCAATTCCACCTTGGGACAGGAAAAGAGCGATATCGCCATCCCCATCCTCTGTGGTCCGGAGATTGCCGTTCCCGCCACCAAGAGCTTTGTAAATCAGATCATGCTGTTTTACTACCTGGCAATCCGCACGGCAGAGGCAATGCTGAAGGAACACAAAAAAGACTGGGACGCCGCCAAGGTGACAGCAATCAAAGAACAGATAGAAAAGCGCAAACAAAGCCTGGATCGCATCCCCGGCCTCTTGAAAGAGACCCTGGAAAGCACAGCGGATATCATCGATTCCGTAGCTGCCAAAATATATATGGGGCCCTCCTTGCACATCCTTGCCACCAAGATCACCGGCGTGGCAATGGAAGGGGCGCTCAAGATTCGCGAGACGGTACTCAACCATGCGGAAGGGCGTGAAGCCAGCGAATTTAAACACGGACCCAACACCATCTTGGGCAAAAACACCGTCTTTGGCTTCAAACACGTGCGCAGCTTTGTGAGATCCCTCACCGCTCTGATAGACCAGATGGAAACCAAAGCCTTTGAAAAGAAGATAGACCGCACAGAATTCAAAGAGATGATACCCGCCCTCACAAACTTTATCTTCAACAGCAATATGCCCTTCAACCTCAGCAAACAAGGCGATGAGGTCTTTAAGGAAATCATCAAAAATAAGGAATTCTTTGAGCCCATCTATCGCAAATATCCGCTGATTTACGTGACGGGACCGGATGAGAGAGACGTGAATCTCACCATCTCCCAGATCAATACCCACAAAATCCGCGGTGCCGATACCTATGTGATTGCCGAGGAAAACGACCATCTGCTCAAAAACGCCAGCCACAACCCCAATGAAGGCGGATATTATGGCTGGGGCTATATCATGCTGCCCAGAACCGGCGACAGCCTGCTCACCTGTTTCTCTGCCACAGCGGTATTGCAGCTTTTGGCGTTTAAGATGAGTGTGCGCAAGATGAAGAGGCTGGATCGCATCAATATGCTGGATCACGGCGTGCATCCAGACGTTCCCAAAAACGTTTCCAAATCCATCACCGTGGATTAGGGATAGAGTATGAGGATAGGCCACGGATACGACGTACACCGCCTGATCAAGGACAGACCTCTGATCTTAGGCGGGGTGAATATCCCCCACGAGATGGGATTGGCAGGTCATTCCGATGCCGATGTGCTCTTGCATGCCATCATGGATGCCATCTTGGGCGCCTTGGCATTGGGTGATATCGGCGCCCACTTCCCTGATACGGATACCGCCTACCTCAATGCCGATAGTGGTATCCTCCTCACAAAAGTGTGGACGCTTGCCCAAGACAGGGGATATCAATTGGGCAACCTGGATGCCACGGTAATCTGCGAATCCCCACGCCTCAGCCCCCATATCCAGAAGATGCGCCAGCGTATTGCCGATATCCTGCACAGCCCCCTCCAGCGCATATCCATCAAAGCCACCAGCGAAGAAGGGCTGGGCATCAGCGGCTCTGGAG
>JAAYQD010000018.1 GCA_012519465.1 Candidatus Cloacimonadota bacterium | reverse complement strand
TGGGAATTTTGCAGGTGATAGTTATCTCCAGGACCAAAAAGATTGGTGGGCATGGCAGAGATAAAGCTGCTGCCATATTGTTTTTTATAATACTCACAGAGCTTGATGCCGGCAATCTTGGCAATGGCGTAAGGTTCGTTGGTGGGTTCCAATTCTCCCGTCAATAGATACTCTTCCTTGATGGGCTGAGGGCTCAGCTTGGGGTAAATGCAGGAGCTGCCCAAAAAGAGGAGCTTCTGGGTGCCATATAGATGAGCGGCATGGATGATATTGGCCTCAATCATCAGGTTGTCGTAGATAAATTCCGCTGGATAGGTGGAATTGGCATGAATTCCTCCCACTTTTGCCGCTGCCAGAAACACATATCGAGGCTTGTGCTTTTCAAAAAAGCGGTTCACCTGCTCTTGATTGCGCAAGTCATACTGGGAAAACGGCGTAAAGACGAGATTTTCAAAGCCATTTTCCTTCAGCTTCCTCACGATGGCAGAGCCCACCAAACCGGTATTGCCAGCCACATAGATTTTATCTTGTATATTCATTATTTATCCTTTGTTATGCCAGTTGCATAGCCTTCAGATCTGCCTCCACCATTATCTTCACCAGTTCTGGCAACTTCACCTTGGGTTCCCAGCCCAGCTGGGCACGTGCCTTACTATAGTCTCCAATCAAGATATCCACTTCAGTGGGACGGTAATACTTGGGATCGATAATCACGATTTTCTTGCCCGTTTTGGCATCCAGCCCCACTTCGTTGGCGCCTTCGCCTTGCCAATTGATCTGAATCCCCAATTCGCCAAAGGTGAGCTCTATAAACTCCCTCACACTATGGGTTTCATTGGTTGCCAATAGATAATCGTCCGGCTGCTCTTGTTGCAAAATCCGCCACATGCCTTCCACGTATTCCGGGGCATATCCCCAGTCTCTTTTGGCATCTATATTCCCCAAGTACATACAATCCTGCATGCCGTGTTTGATGCGAATGGCAGCCAATACAATCTTACGCGTCACAAAGGTCTCGCCACGACGGGGTGATTCGTGGTTAAACAGGATTCCATTACAGGCATAAAGATTATAGGCTTCCCGATAGTTTTTCACTATCCAATAGCCATATAGCTTGGCAACAGCATAGGGGCTTCTGGGATAGAAGGGAGTGGTTTCTGTTTGGGGAATCTCCTGTACTTTGCCAAAAAGCTCTGAGGTTGACGCCTGATAAAAACGGGCAGGGATGCGCGTATCTTTGATGGCATCCAAGATCCTGAGCGTACCAAGGGCATCCACCTCTGCAGAGTATTCCGGCACCTCAAAGGATACCTGAACGTGGGATTGCGCCCCTAAGTTATAGATCTCATCTGGGGCTATCTTTTCCAACAGCCTGTTCAGATTGCTGGAATCACACAAATCTCCATAATGCAAAAAGAGCCTCACATCCTTGTTGTGGGGGTCCTCATAGATATGATCGATCCTTTGTGTATTAAAAGACGAAGCCCGGCGGATCATGCCATGCACTTCATACCCTTTATCCAATAGCAATTCTGCAAGATAGGAACCATCCTGACCGGTTATACCTGTAATAAAAGCTTTTTTCATGTTTGTCCTCTGTATTGGTTTTTATTGTTTTGGTTGAGAAGTTGGATCTGTTTTTTTGATAAAAACAGCCGGGTTACCTCCCCAGATTTCATTATTGGGAATACTTTTTGTTACCACGCTGCCAGCCGCCACGATGGAATTTGCGCCAATCTTGACCCCTTTTAAGATAAATGAACCTCCGCCGATAAATGCCTGATCGCCAATAATCACCGGAGCCGTCTTAACAGAGGCATCGCGACTGGAAAGACGCGCATCAACGTGGGTGGAATGAAAATCGGTATCCCAAATCCGGCAACCGCCGCCAATCAGGACGCCGCTGCCAATGGAAACGCTCTCTTGACACACGATGGTAGAATTGGAAATGCCGGTATTATCCCCTATTGATAGTATTCCATTTTGATATACCACCAAGCGGCACACGGTATCGCCTCCGATGGGATTGTGGTTTTTGCCAGAGTTACAGCGAAAACCGTTGCCAATTCTAATCTTGCCATAATTCCTTACCCAGAGGCTACCGTTGAGGGATGCTCTTTTACCCAGCTTAAAATCACCCAGGAAACCCATGGTTTTCTTAAGACCCAGGATGTTCTTGTTCAATACCTGAAAGCACTTTTTACGCAGCAGGTACGTTAGTTTTCTAAAGTTCATCTTTATCACCTCCCCAAAGAATCAAAATCATATCGTTTATTATCCATATACCACCCACCTTATAGTGCACATCTACTGCAAAGACAAAATCATGATCTCAAACTTACAGCTGGAAGGGGGCTCTCATTGTTCTCAGTAAACTATTTTCCAATAAAGGTCGTTCACTTCTGAGGGCTACCCGAATCATCCAATAAGCTTTCCGCTAAAGGCTTTTTCCATCTGGCACAGGGAATCCCCACAGGTAACTCTTTGCGTAATACCTTGGCAATCCCATAAAGTGCGGATGGTTTCAAGTTCAATAAACATAAATAGTGTATGGGTTTATCCGCCTTTGATTCTGCAAAGCGGTATAATAAGCTATCTCGGTATTTGTACTTCAAAGATTCCTTTAGAAGGTTCAGAGCACTTTTATTATCTTTCCTGTCAAAAGACTCCAATATCCTGTCATCTTCATATTTTGATCTGTCGTAAAATTCTTTAATCTCGATAAATACGTATTCATTTTCAAATTCCACAATCATATCCACAGCCTTCATTGGCGCACCATGAAAATAAGGATCATTCTTATCGGTTGAATCAAACTTAAAGGCATTTAGTGCGTTTGGGAAATCAAAAATATAGCCATCACAAGGAACTGATTTCATTTCCCCAGACCTTTGGTTTTGCGCTCAATTTCCTCATGGAGGATAGAGATGTAAGCCTCTTCAAGGGGATTTGGGTTCACATCATCGTAGTTCTCAAAGCTATTTGTCTTTATTTCCCTGTTTTCCGCGTCTCTGTATAAAACATGATACTTGATGTGTTCCTTGTCTTCTTTTTCTGACAGCAAGTCTATCCATTTAGCAACCAGATCATTGTGTGTACTCAGAAAAACCTGCACCCCAGAACGCTGCAACTGAAGTATTACTTCAATAAGGGTAGCCGTAAGCTTGGGATTGAGGTTTGCTTCGGGTTCGTCCCAAAACAGGACTGTTCCATTTGCAAGCACTCCGTTTTGAATCAATATCCATAATAAGCCCAATTTCCTAAACCCTTCTGCCAATAGGGTAAACTCCAAGTTCCCATCCCTGTTTTTTAAAAAGAATTGTTCATTCCTCACTGTCGTTTCACCATCAATGGCCTTGCGCAGGATAGTGCCGATCTTTTCCCCAAATTCATCAACCGATCCAATGAGAGGCGGTATTAAGGCTTTGCTGATAATATCGGCATATACCTCTTCAAAATGAATCAACCTTGATTCGTATAGTGACTTAAAACCAGGGGCATTTGCCAGCATTTCTTTTACGGGG